>NZ_BAAGIE010000022.1:0-78096 GCF_054658275.1 Sessilibacter sp. MAH3
CAATCACTTACCGTTCTTGAAATTGGCGACACATCCTTGTGTCGCGAGAAACTCTAGGTTAATCAGAGTTTCCTATACAATTACAATTCTGTCTAAGCCACTCAATTGTGACGCGCACATCATTTTTGACTCGATATTATTTTTTTAACATTACTTGTCAACGCACCTTCATTTAACTCGTTTCTTCTTTTACCAACACGGAATTTATTTGAGCCTGCAATTAAATAAGGTTAATTAAAATCGCTTAAAAATAGAAGGGAGATGCGTGAGTATAGGAAATTCTAATTAGTCTAGAGTTTCTAAGTACACAAGGATGTACCGTCAATTTCAAGAACGGCAAATGATTGAATTTGTGAAAACAATTGGAAGTCGCAGCGTTAATTCTTTCCCTCTGATTAAATTATGAAATAGGTTAATCAGAGACACCATAGCAGATTATTATTTAACCACAGTTAATCTACGGCCAAATTTTTCGTTGGGTGACTAAATTCCTTTTTATTTTTTTGTAATTTTCGATGTAAATAACATGGAGCTTTCTGATGTCAGAAGAATTATCGAATATAAACAGCAATTCTACTTCTCGTCGTGATTTTTTAAAAATAAGTACTTCCGCGGTTGCCGCCGCTGGAGTCGCGGGCACTATTGGCGGTGTTAGTTCAGCTCATGCAGATGATTTTTATGTGGACGATTTTGACGCATCTACAGAATCTGGCAGCCGTCGTATGGATGCGTTAGCTATTCGCGTTAATGCCGCAGAAAGAGAATCTAATTTCACTTTAAGTTTAGGTCCACAGTTAGATAACGATGACGAAGCGCGATACAAAGATCAGCGTTATTACGCCAGTTACAGCAAGTCGTTGCCGTGTAATTCTTTAGGGGAAGTAAATCCGGGCGAGTTTAAAAAATTGCAGTTAGCCATGCAAACCGGTGCGCAAGAAGACTTTAACGCAATTGTGTTAGCAACGGATGCAAGACCCTTAACGTCGCCGCAGGCAGCATTTAAATACATTTTAGCCGGTCGTGATAGTCACGCCACTCGAATTAATTCGGCTCACGCCTTTAGAAGCCCTGAAATTGCGGTTGAAATGGGTGAGGTGTACTGGCAAGCCGTATTACGTGATGTGCCGTTTATGGATTATGGGAATCGGCCTATTGTTCAAAGCGCGGTTAATGATTTGAATAGTTTCACCGCACGGCCTAGTCAAAAACCCGTTACCGTGGGTAATTTATTCCGTGGTGAAACTGCTGGTGATTTAAAAGGTCCGTACGTTAGCCAATTATTGTTGCTACCCTTTAGCTACGGTTCTGTGGATGTGGAGCAACGCTATGAAGTAGGCACGGCCAATGTTGACTTTATGTTAACCGAAGGCAATTGGCTCGCGGTACAACGTGGCCGCGTGAACGAAACCGCAACGTTTGAAACTCAGAAAAAATTCATTTATAACGCTCGCTCGATGGCTGAATACGTGCATCGTGATATTACCTTCTCGGCCTATATTCAAGCGGCTTTAATTATGATGCAGTTTGGTCAAGATGCCCTTGACTCTGGATTTCCCTACGGTAATACAATTTTTAATCAACAAGGCTTTACAACCTTTGGTGCTCCATTTATTTTGGATTTGGTCGCTCGTGCTGGCAATTTAGGTTTAGCAACCGCATGGTTCCATAAATGGAGAGTGAATCGCTTTTTAAGACCAGAAGCTTACGCAGGTCGTGTGCATTTTCATGTTACTGGGCAAGCCAATTACGAATTGCACGACGACATTTTAAATTCAAATGTGCTTTCAATACTGTTCAACCAAAACGGCACTTATTTCTGCCCTCAAGCTTTCCCCGAAGGTTCACCAACCCACCCTTCATTCCCAGCTGGCCATGCCTGCTATTCAGGTGCGTGTGCAACCGTATTAAAAGCCTTGTTTAATGAAGATTTTCTGTTCCCTCGAATCATGCAATCTGCCGACGGTTTAACGCTAAATGATGTTTCCAGTCAGTTTTCTGAAGGTGTTACGTTTGGCGGTGAAATTAACAAATTGGCCAATAATATTGCACTCGGTCGTGACGGTGCAGGTGTTCATTATCGTCAAGATGGCATTCAAGGTTTGTACGCTGGCGAACAAGTAGCAATTGCGTTATTACAGCAAGAAGCCACAACAGTGAATGAAGATTTTCCAGGATTTAGTTTAACAACCTTTAAAGGTCATAAAATCACCATCAAAAAAGATGGAGTGTTTAATGACGATAACACTGAATACAACCCTATTTATTTGGATTAATGTATTAATCTTTAAAAAAAGGAAACCCCGCTAAACGGGGTTTTTAGAATAAAAAAACCGGCTGATGAACAGCCGGAACAAGGTGCTTGTATTTTTTGAATCGATGGAATTACAGGTCGATTCCGAAGATGGTGGGTGCAAGAGTAATAATCGCAATATAAATAATGAAGATACTGACTAGGTTTATCCAAAGACCTGCTTTCATCATGTCTTTAATACGCAAACCTTCGTAGGAGAAAACAATAGCATTTGGCGGAGTAGCAACCGGCATCATAAATGCCATTGATGCTGCCAACGCAGCAGGAATTGCCAATGCTAATGGGCTGTATCCTAGGCCGACAGAAACCGCACCAAGAATCGGTAAGAAGGTTGCCGTGGTTGCGGTGTTAGAGGTAATTTCGGTTAGGAATACGATAGTGATAATGGTTACCAAAATAATCATCGAAATTTCTAACGAATCGAGTGAACCCACAAATTCACCAATAGACATTGCAAGGCCGGTGCTCTTAAACGCTGCCGCCAGTGCTAAACCACCACCGAACAATAACAACACGCCCCAAGGCACACCTTTGGCGGCATCCCAGTCAACCGTGAATTGATTGCGTTCAATAGATGCAGGAATCACAAACAAAATACTTGCCGCAAATAATGCAATTGATGTGTCGCTTATATTCAGCCCAGTAAGGCTAATGATAAATTTACGGAAGATCCAAGCAACCACGGTAAAACCAAACACAATTAAGACGATTAATTCACCACGACCGATTTTGCCCATTGCGTTTAATTCGTTAACCACCAGTTGATCGGCACCTTCTAAATCGAGATGACCAACAGGGAAAACCAATTTACACAAAATAAACCAAACAATCGGTAATAAAATTACGGCAACAGGAACACCCATCATCATCCAAGTTGCAAAATCGATACTTACGCCGTAACTATCTTGCAAAAAGCTCGCAAGCAAGGTGTTTGGCGGTGTACCAATAAGCGTTGCAACTCCACCAATTGACGCGCTGTAAGCGATGCCTAACATTAAGGCGATACCAAAGCGACGTACCTGCGCAGGGTCTTTGCCTTTTGAAGCAATGAAATCAATTAATGAAATACCTACGGTAAACATCATTAAGGTTGTTGCTGTGTTGGAGATCCACATCGATAAAAATGCGGTGGACAACATAAAACCTGCAATAATGCTGCTGCCCGAAGTACCCGCAAATTTTACCACCGTCAATGCAATGCGCTTATGAAGTCCCCAACGCTGCATGGCGGCGGCAATTAAAAACCCGCCCAAAAATAAATAAATTAATGGATTGCTGTAGCTGGCTGCGACGGTTTTTTGATCGCCAATTCCTAATATCGGCATAAATACTATGGGCAATAACGCCGTTACAGGAACAGGGGCGGCCTCGGTCATCCACCAGATTACCATCCAAGTAGTGAGCGCAACCAATTTCCAAGCGCCCGGAGATAAACCTTCTGGTGCAGGAATAAACGTTAAGATTAAACATACCAAAGGCCCGGCGACAATACTGAATAATCGCAACTTTGACATGGGGGTAGTTGGTGTTGTAACGCTCTCCGACGAGGTATTTGATTCAGCTTGTGCTGTCATAACATCGACTCTCTTTCATTTATGTGCTCTAAATGCATTATTGCTTTTATAGACGAGCACGTTTTTATTATCAGAACGGCTTAAAAATTCTGTCGCCGAGACTTTTGGGTTAATTGTGGGAAAATCTTGTGCGATTCGCCTGCGGTTTCTATATGGCAAGAGCAATGCCAATGCTTTTTTCTAATATAACCTGTTGAATTCTAATAACTTTTATATTTAATTGAAAAATCAAACAAGGAATTTAAAAAAAAGCAGAGGGGATAAAACCACCCATTTAAATTAACCAATGGGTGGGATGATTACCAACCTAACATTGTGGTAATCATCAATATAAAAACGAGGTTTGGAAATGCCTATTTACCGCACAAAAGCAACACTACTTTAGTCTAGGCGTCTTTAAATTGGCTTTTATCGAGATTGTATTTGCGCATTTTTTCGTACAAGGTTTTTCGGGCAACACCCAAATTATCTTGCACAACTTTTAAACGGCCTTCACAACGCGTTAACTCATCGCGAATAATACTTTCTTCAAACCGACTTACTTGCTCGGCGAGCGTTAACGGTGCTCGCGGTCGTTCCGGGCTGGATTCGTCGAATGCTCTAGCCTCTCCCAATAAAACAAAACAATTTGCAAGATTACGCAATTCGCGCACACCGCCCGGCCAGTCGTGGCGCAATAACCACTGACGTTTTTCGGCAGACAGTAAAGGTACCTCAACCTTGTAGTTATTGCCCGCCACCTGAGTGAAATGTTCAAACAATAACGACACATCTTCGATTCGATCGCGCAACGGCGGAATACGCACCTGCAACACATTAAGTCGATAATATAAATCGGCCCTAAATTCGCCTTTATCACTTAATTCTTTTAAATCCGTTTTTGTTGCGCCTACAACCCGCACATCAACAGGAATGAGTTTATTACTGCCCAGTGGTTGAATAGCTCGCTCTTCTAATACGCGCAGTAATTTAATTTGCAACGACAGCGGCATACTCTCGATTTCATCGAGTAAAACGGTACCACCGTTGGCGTATTCAAATTTACCAATGCGTTTACCTTTTGCATCGGTAAAGGCACCGGCTTCGTGACCGAATAATTCACTCTCGATGATCGATTCCGGTAAAGCCCCGCAATTAATGGCTACAAAGGGTTTTTCATGACGAACACTTTGATAATGCAAATAGCGCGAAATTAACTCTTTACCACAACCCGTTTCACCCTCAATTAATACATCGGCAGGCAAATCTTTAATGTCATGAAGCAAACCGCGCAGGCGTTTCATGACAGGCGTATTGCCAACAATTCGAATGCCTGCCGAAGGTTGCGTTTCTAATTCACGCTTTAATTCTAGGTTTTCTAGGGTTAAACGACGTTTTTCTAACGCTCTATCAAGTCGCGTTAACATGGCGTCGCTGGAAAAAGGTTTTTCCAAAAAATCGTAAGCCCCTAAATGCATGGCTTCAACGGCAATGGCAACATTACCCTTGCCGGTTAAAACAATAACGGGAATATTGCTGTCGATTTTCGATATTTCCGACAACAGCTGTAGGCCGTCCATTAACGGCATATCGATATCGGTGATAACAACACCATCAAACCCAGGCTCGACCAAATCCAAGGCTAACTTGCCATTAGCCGCGGTTTGCACTTCGTAATCTTCAAGCTCAAGGGTTTGAGATAATGCTTTTAACACCTGTGGTTCGTCGTCAACCAACAAAACTTTTTTTGAAAAAAAATTCATTCCGGTAAAATTACTCGCGTGATCAGTGATTTTGTTTGGTATGTATAGGCAAAGATATGACCAACCTTAAACCACCCTGCTCTATTAAGTCAGCTTTTATGCTGCCGCCTTGACTTTCAACAATTCTTTTGGCAATTGCCAATCCTAAACCCAGACCGCTATCACGGGTAGTAAAAAATGGCTCAAACAGATTTTCTAAAATATTAGCATCTACTCCCGGACCATTATCGCAGACCTCAAGCCACAGGTATCCGTCTGATTCGTAATTACTTAAAGAAATTTTTGGGCTTTCGGTAGCGTTTAAGGCATGTACTGCATTGCTGACTAGATTAACAATAACCTGCTCAATTAGAACAGGTTCGCAAAATACCAAGCTATCGGTAGTTTGGTTGATTAATTTAACGGATTTTTTTTCAAGTTCTGGTCGCACAATACTTAATGCCGCAGAGATAATTTCTGATAGACCACAAGGTCGCGATTCGGGCTGTGAGCGTCTGGCAAAGATTCGAAACTGCTGAACAATTTTTACCATTGAATCGGTTACTGAAACAATATCGCGCAAAGTTTCTTCCAAAAGCCGGGTTTTTTTCAGTTCCATCATTCGTAAACTGTTGTTGGCGTAACTGCGTAACGCCTGTAACGGTTGCGTTAATTCGTGATGTAAACCTGCGGAAAACTCCCCTAACACGGCTAATTTAGCGGTTTGCACCAATTCTGCTTGGGCCTGTTGCAGCGCTTTATGGGCGTGTTCTTGTTCTATGGCAGATTCTTGCAGCTGTTGGTTGCGCACCTGTAAATCTTGCGTCAGCTCATTCACTTGGTTTTCAAGTCGTCGATTCATATCTTGCAAATGAACGCGCAATTCCCGCTTTTTATCCAAATACAACCAATACATATGTAACAATAAAAATAAAACCGTATAAGTAAATAAATACCACACAATGGATAAATATCGATTGGCAAAGGGTACCAACGTGGCCACATTTAAGTCCCAGTTTGGCATAAATGTTTGATTAATTTGCCAATGTTTTTTTACCTCGCCGGAACCTAAAAATATTTCGTTAACAGTGTTCAAATCGTTAGAGGTTGTTTTTGCCACCACCTTTAGCTCGTTCGGACCGTAACGTTGCGTGTCATTTAATGCGCGTAATTTCTCAACGCTGTGGTCAAGCAGCGATTTATACAACCAATCCGATCGAGAACTGAAAAAGACTATGCCATCGCGATCGAACACTAAAAATTCGATGCCCGATTTTTGCCAAATTTCCTCAATGTGATTCAGCGAAATTTTAATGACTATAACCCCAATCGATTTTCCATTATGCGTTACCGAAGAAGAGAAAAAATATCCGCGTTTACCCGAACGTATACCCAATGCCAAATAATGCCCGGCGCCGGTATTTATAGCTTCACGATAATAGGGACGAAAAGAATAATCGTCACTAACAAAACTGTCTGGCTGCTTATGATTACTCGATGCGACCGTAACTCCCTGATCGTCGAGCAAATAGATAACATCACTCCCCAACTCATTATTGAGTCGTTCAAATTCTAAGTTGATTGCTGAAATATTTGCCTCGGTAGGATTAATTAATACCGATAAAACTGATCCCGACTGTTTGAGTAAAGAAGGAACAAACTGATAATAGGTTAGCGATGAACTTAAAGTATCTTCAACCAAAGCCCGTTCACGTTGAAGTTGTTCATCAAGCTGTTTTCCGCTTATAAAATAGCCAAAAAAACACACAATGGTAAAACCCATCACATAGGTTACGGCGCTAAGATTTCGTAATCGTTGATAGGAAATTAAATTAAACACTGTCATTTACGTCTATTATCGCCATATCGCGAAAGCAAAAAATTGAAAATATAATTTCTAATTTCGTCATAATCTCACTATGTTATCGTTATTGCATCGCAGCATGTTTTTTATGACTTATCTAATAGCTACAAACACGCATTAAATCGGCGTTTGTCTGTATAGGAAACTCTGATTAACCTAGAGTTTCTCGCGACACAAGGATGTGTCGCCAATTTCAAGAACTGTAAGTGATTGAAATTGTGAAGAAATTGGAAATCACATTTTCAATTTCTTCCCTCTGATTAAATCAAGGATGAGTTAATCAGAGGTTCCTATAGGTTCTAACACATCTGTAATCGCCGATCATCAATATATCTTTTTACTTGGTAATACAACAAAGATTAAAAGATACCAAATTCACCCACTTTTATCGAAACCGGTGGATTTCCACCCATTTTTCATTCTCTAGTCTTTGGCGAATCTACACATTTCCGTAACTTTAGCCAAAATTTCACATTGGTATGCTTCTCGCTCAGTGTCGCCAGCGTTACATCTAATTGATTTAATTATGAACGATTGTACGCCACATCGAAATAGCATGTGAAATACGAACATAACAATAACAGGCAATTGGACCATGAGAAGACATCACCAAAGTTTATTATTTTTGGCCGTGACAACTGCTGCAACGACACCCTTAGCGAATGCCAGTGAATTACAAGATGCGTTTGTGAAAGACGCAAACTTGAGCCTGCAATCACGTTTTGCCACCATCACTCGCGAATTTAAAGAAGCTCCTCAAACCGATCGTGAGCAGTCTGTATTAGGTTTACGTTTTAAATACGAAACCGGGAAAATTGCAGACAGCATTCGCTTGGTAACGTCTATTTATCACGTAGAAGAAGTTTATACGAGCGGAGCCGCGGCTAATGATTTATTACCGGTAAATCCCGCAGGCGATCAAGAAGAACGTTTCACTAAGTTTGGTGAGGCGTATGTTGAGCTAACACCGTTTAAAAATTTCAGCGCTAAAGTGGGTTATCAACCCATTAAATCTTTATTAAAAAGCAGCTCTGGACAGCGTGCAATTCCAGACACCTACCAAGGTATTTCTGCTGCGTATAAATTGGGCGATGTCACACTTTACAGCCAGTGGTACAACAAATGGTCGCGCCGCCACGATAAAGATTCTGAAAAATTCACCACCGATTTAGGCGCAGAGATTGATCATATTTGGATTAACGGCCTGACCTATAAAAAAGACGCGTTAACGGTTGACGCGGAAATTTTAAAATCCGCTAATTTTTTACAAAAAACCGGTTTACGTGCAAGTTACTACTGGCCCCTAGGTGAAGATCAACGTTTTACCGCGAAAGCCGGTGTATTTACTTCTGACGACGATGGTAGTTTATTTGTGGTAGGTGCAGAAGCTGGCGAACTTGATGATGAAGATGCAGCGGCAGTAGGCTCACCAAGTAACAACAATGGCTTTGGTGCCTATGTTCAAGGTATTTGGGATTACCACGACTGGAAGTTTACCACTGCGGTCAGTAAATTTGACGAAACTTGGATTGAAGACAACCACTCCGGCGACCATGGTACTAACCCATTCCCAACGCGTTCAATTATTTTTCCAGACTTTTCAAACAGCAATGAAACCGCTTACCTTGTAGGTGTTGAGTACGACTGGCATAAATGGGTTCCGGGTTTAAGCACTGCATTTAATTATTCCAAAGGCGAAGACATTGAAAATAGTGTTGATAAATCTTTGGGTGAAGGCAGTGAAAATTACCGAGAAATTTTTATTAAATACAATCCCAATTGGTTAAAGGGCTTGGCTTTTCAATGGCGTATTCACGATTACCGTGGCAAAAAGACCGGTAACGTAGATGGTGTAAAAGGCGACGATTTCGACAATCGTATTTTTGTGGATTACACCTACAAGTTTTAATTCTCCTTTTCTATAGATCTTGCAAATCTAATCCTGCTGTCATCTTGACACCCCTATTTCGTACCCTCGAATTAGGGGGATTTTTTAATTCGCCGACGATTCGCTATTAACCAACTGCATTAAATTGGCTTCGGAGCGCGATAATCCACAACGTTCGGCTACCTCTTCTGCACTCACACCCTGTTTTAACAAGTGTAAGGCTTCGTTATAAGAACCCGATTGCAAGCGTTGCTGAAAACTAAATTCGTCAGAAAAATTCAAATACCGTGCGTCGAACTCCTCATTAAAGAAATTGCGCTGTGGCTTATTATCGGGTTTTGATTTGCTCTCAGGCCTAGGTTCTTGAACTGCCGAAGCAGAGGTGTACCGCTCAGGGTTCGGCGAATCATTGTGTGAAAAATTAGGACTTGCCTCAAGTTGCGCTACTTTCTGCTGTAAGGTCTTACTGTGTTGCTCAAGATGAACGAGCACCTTACCCATAGAAACTTGAGCTTGGTTGATGACCGTTATTTCTCTTTTTACAAAACTGGCGAGTTCTTTATGCTGTTGTGAAACCGTTCGAAGACGCCTAAAAACAACGAACAACAAACTGAAACAGAGAACAGCGCCAATGCCCAACACCAGAGAAAGAATAATAAGAAAGGAATTAATCATAGAAGAGCCGCTCTTTACGATTTAACGTATGCTTTTTTCAAAGAATGATTAACACAACAATCATTGAATAAGCTAAGAGCGGCTTAATTGGTATTTGTAATTAATATTACAGCGGCATAAAACCTGAGCGCATAATATTAAACTTCCTCAAGTTCAGCCCACTCTTGATCTGTGAGTAGTTTATTCAATTCTATTAATATTAGAAGCTCATCGTTTTTATGGCAAACGCCTTGGATAAATTTAGCACTTTCTTCATTGCCAACATTAGGGGCAGTTTCAATTTCGGATTGTCGTAGGTAAACAACCTCGGCAACGCTATCGACCAGAATACCAATGACATGCTGATCTGCTTCTATGATGACAATACGGGTGTTATCGGTAATTTCGCCGGGCTCTAAATTAAATCGATTACGGGTATCAATAACCGTCACCACATTGCCCCGTAAATTTATAATTCCAATCACGTATCCAGGCGCGCCCGGTACAGCAGCGATTTCAGAATAACGCAGCACCTCTTGCACCTGCATCACATTAACACCATAGGTTTCACCAGCGAGTCGGAAGGTTACCCATTGCAAAATTGGATCTTCGTTAACTTTCGCTTTTGTGTTGGTATTACTTGCCATGATTTATTTTCCTGATACCTATTAAGGTTCAAACACATTCAAATTTCTGATTCATTGAATATAGTAGATATTTAAATTATCGACCATTAAAGCGGTTAAAAATAGCTAGTGAGTATATAAGGCTCTTATTGACTAACGACTTATCGATTCTTGTTAACGTATATTCCTGTTAACTTATATTTCTACTCATTTATATTGAAATAATTAAATCTATCATTTTGCTATAGAAAACTCTGACTATCTCAGAGCTTCTGGTGACATCAGTACGTATCACCAATTTCACGAACGGTAAGTCATTGAAATGGTGAAGACATTGAAAGTCGCGCTTTCAAGTTCTGTTCTCTGATGAATTCATGAATGAGTTAATCAGAGATTCTTATTGCAATATTAGCCATACATAATTAATGAACGGATTTCCGCTCCGAATCTAAGACCCTTTTACCTAAATTTGGAATATCTATAAGAGTGCACATTTTTTCTTTAATCATACCGGCGAACCAAGGTCGTTGTTCGTGCAACGAACGCCAATTGACCGAGGCCGGATCTAAACGAAAAGGTTGATCCACTTTATCAACGGCAAATCCCCAGGGAATTTGATCAATTGTAATGACAAATCGATATCGAGATTTACAGCTTGAATTATAACGCTCGGGCATTAACAACAATGAGGTATCAATAGTTTTCACCCTACCCGTCTGGGTTTGCATGATTCCCATCATCCAATTTGCTTGACCAAAAATAGGCGTTAAATTGTTACCTATTTTATAAATTTGTCCGAGGGTTACCAAGGGCACTGCCATAGTTACGCCATTGACTTCAAATAAGAAAATATCGAACTTCTTTTGAGCCCATTTAGGCCGCCCATTTTCGGCCCATTCAAAATATTCTCGTATATCTGGTCGTGTCTTGGTCTTAATACCTAATTGATCGGCAATACTGGTTGTTTCTTTAAGATTTACGCCCAATTTGGCAAGCATTATCTCGGCTTGTCGAACCGCCAATGTGGTTTTATCCTGTGTTTTAAGATCAAGCTTTTCTTGAGTTGCTGTTTTTAAAGCAACTTTTTGCTCAACGTTAACATCAACAACAGGTTCTACTTTTGTAGCGACTACTTGTTCTGTTTCTGTCGCAACATTCTGCTGTAGTAACGTTTGCGTTAATGTTGAAGCTTCGGTATTTACTGGCGTTTGCAAAAAAGACTGGGTTAATAACCTTTGTAAATTCTGATTACGTTCGGCGTAATCGATGGGTAATAATTTGGAATCTGTAACCAACAATTGTGATTTTTCTTGGGTATTATTCCTAGACTCAAGCTCAGTAGTGAAATCTTCGTTAGCGTTAGGAACAGTTTGAGAGTCGTAATTTAGCGAAGACGTTGTAAGCTCTTTATTAGGTGTTTCTATTAAATAATTATTGGTATAAGAGTTGTGATCAGATGTGTTGTGAGTATCAGTACCGTGAGCAGCACCAGCGTCCACTAAAGAGGAATTGTTAACACTAGAATGAGGCGATAACTCAACGAAAAAGTCGGAATGCAAGGTTAACTCAGCTTTCTGTTCTGGATCACGACAAACAGTAGTAGTAACAGAGCCAGTAGTAGTAACAGAGCCAGTGGTAGCATCAAAAGATTCTTCACTCTGCGAACGCTCACGATTACGGTAATAAAATTTTAAATCTTTATCTAATTCACCCAAACGCTCTACTAACTGCGCGCAATGCCTAGTACATTCAAAATCAAAATTTTGTAACGATCGTATTTTTCTTTGAAGTCTGTTGACGATTATTTGAGAAAAAAGAGCCGTAAAAAATTGTGAATCATTTTTTTCGAACGATTTATTCTGCGTTGTATTGGCACAAGCATCTAAAGAATTTTTATCTGAGCAACCTTCTTCTAAAGAACCCTGTTTTAAAGGGCTCTGTTTTAAAGGGCTCTGTTTTAAAGAACCATGCTTTAAAGAATTCTGCTCTGAAGAATTTTGGTCTGAAGAGTGCGACTTCTGATGTACTGATAACTCCGGCTTTTCTGACTGTAACTCTCGATCATTATTATTAGCGTCTGAATCACAGTCATGCGTTTCTTGAACCGCTGTTTCGTTGTCTAGCAGTTGAGAAAAATAAGAGTCTAAGGCTTTTTCCGAGCCCTCAAATTCTTGGGGTTCAACCAACGTTTTGCTCCAAATACTCGGTCGAGTCCTGTTGCGAGTCAGGTACTTTTAACAAAAACTTTAATAGCGAGCGATAGGCTGAAACCGCTCGGCCATTTGGATCAAACACGTGTGGTGCTACACCTGCTTTGCTGGCATCACGCAAACGAGTATCCACCGAAATTTTGCCAGCCCAGGCATGATCGGGATATTGGTTTTTAATCAGCCTTAAACTGGTGGTAGAAGCTTGAGTTCGTCGATCAAACATGGTTGGTACAATGGTGTATTCCAACGGCGTTTTACGCGACTTGCTGAGCATACCTAGGGTATGCACCATTCTTTCCAAACCTTTAATGGCTAAATGCTCGGTTTGTACGGGAATAACTAATCGTTCACAGGCGGCCAGTGCGTTAATCATGAGCACACCCAAAATGGGTGGGCTATCAATCAGTATTAAATCGAAGCCTTGTTCGAGAATTTTAACGGTTTTCGAAATAACCAAACCTAAACCGTCTTTACCAATCGCTTGACGCTCAAGGGTTGCGAGAGCCGTTGATGCAGGAATAAAAAATAAATTTTCGAGATTGGTTTTATGTATAAGTTTATTAATCGTATTTTTATCTAGGGTTTTATGGTGCTCAAAGAGGTTATAGGTAGATTCTGTACAGTAATCAGCGTTTAAACCCCAATAACTGGTGAGTGAGCCGTGCGGATCAATGTCCAACATAAGTACTTTTAGCCCAGCTTGTGCAGCTAGCCCACCCAGCGCAATAGTTGTGGTCGTTTTACCGACACCACCCTTTTGATTTGCAACACTCCAAACAAGCATCTCGACCTCGATATTATTAATCTGTTTAGCGTCAAACTATTGCCACCTTAATTTTATTCGGTGCAGTTGCGCAGAATAAAGCAAGTTAAATACCTAACTAAGTGCTGTTCTTTCCTAAAAATTTTATAAAACAAACAAAATCATCGAGCAAAAACGGAACTCACACTCTTTATCGGCAGAAACTCAGCCAAATTAATAACATCATAAAATGCTAATTTAATAACTCTCCGGTTAGCTGAGAGTTATTAAATTATCAAAATATTACTCCTATCGCCAGAAACTCAGAATTTATTATGGGAAACTCTGATTAACCGACGTTTCTCGCGACACAAGTATGTGTCGCCAATTTCAAGAGCGGTAAGTGATTGAAATTGTGCAGAAATTGGAAATCGCATTGTCAATTTCTGTCCTCTGATTAAGTCAGGGATGAGTTTATCAGAGGTTCCTACCGTTCTCGAAAAAGACCTCTAGGACTAAATTTGACTGATTAGCGTTGTGGCGTAATCTCGCTAGATGGCTCTTCATTGGTGATTAGAATATTACCATCGTTCAATTGAATAATATTCAGATCGTTCACGGAGTTAATCTCCTCAGACGACGTGTTAGAACTAGAGTTAGCACGAAATACGTTAGTATTATTTTTGTTAATATCGCTGTTGTTAATATTGCTGTTGTTAATACCTTCGTCAGTTTTGTGCTGAATATCAATGGAGTCGCGAATTGTTTGCAAAGACGTATCTCCCACCGGCTTGGCCAATTCGATTAAGCGATTATTCTTTTCTCTAGCACTTAGATTTTTGTCGGTTAAAATTTGCTGTCTTTGCTGATAATAACGTTTAAATTCTCTGTCACTATTGATAACTTCTTCGATAATCCGCTTCGAGATTCTGATAACAATTCTCGGATTTTCAACGGAAGATTGTTCACTACTAAAATCGACAACAGGACGCTGGAAACTGTGGCCCACGGCGGTTAAACGCTGTTGATCGATTCCTGATTGAACCATAATTTCAATGGCTGAAGCAGCCCGTGCAGAAGACAATTCCCAGTGACTGGGATAGAAATCGGAGTTAATAGCTAAATTATCGGTATGCCCTTCAACAGAGATCGGATTTTTATAAACAGCCAACACTTTGGCTATTTCGTCGAGCAAAGTTTCGGCAGCGTAATTAGGTTCTGCGCTAGAAGGTAAAAAATAGTCGTGTGTTTTAAGGGTTATGTCATACCAAAACTTGCCATTTTGCACACTCACGTTGCCGCTATTTAAATAATCGCGCAAAGCTTTTTTTAAATCGTTGTCTAATTGCGCAAATATCTCCGCCTCAAGTTTTTGCTCAAGAGCATCCCAATAACTTTTGTCGGCGTCATTAGTGAATACATTCGATTTAGAAAGCACCGCTGGATCATCTTGAGCATCGGAGCTAATCGAGGAGTTGTATTCTGAATTAACGGGAGCCGCAGACGTGGATACACTCGGATCACCGACTTGAATAGGATTCAGTGATTTTTCAGGCTGATTGAATATTGCCTGTAAAACCTGATTGAGCTGTTGATATTTATCTTGATTAACCTGAGAAATAGAATACATCACCACAAAGAAGGCAAAGAGTAGCGTAATAAAATCGGCATAGGAAACCAGCCAGCGCTCGTGATTAACACTTAATTCGGTTTTAGCACGCGATTTAATCATGAGACGCCATACAGATTAAGACTATAAAAACCTCTGAGTAACCCATCCTTGATTTAATCAGAGAGCAAAAATTGAATATACGATCTCCAATTTTTTCAAAACATCAATCACCGTCACTCTTAAAACTACAAACACATTCTCGTACCACTAGAAACTCCAGTGTATTTGGAGTTTTCTATACGATTATTTAATATAGCCATTGAGTTTTATTTCAATAAATTTGGGGTTCTCACCTTCAGAAATTGCAATTAAACCGTCGATCATCAATTCTTTAAAGCGCGATTCATGACCTACACACTGCTTTAGCTTATTTGCAATCGGCAATAGTAATAAATTAGCAAAGGCTACACCGTAGATGGTTGCTACGAAAGCAACGGCAATGCCAGGCCCTAATAACTCCGGATCAGCTAAATTTTGCATAACATGAATTAAACCAATCACGGCGCCAATAATACCAATGGTAGGCGAGTAACCACCCATACTTTCATAAAATTGCACCGCTTGCAGATCGAGTTGTTCTTTTTGAATGAGATCGTTTTCGAGCACCTGACGAATCGATTCAGATTGAGCACCATCGGCCAATAGCATTAGACCTTTTTTTGAGAACATGTCTTTTTCGTGATCGGCTATGGTCTCTAATCCTAACAATCCCTCTTTACGTGCAGTGGCTGCCCAATAGACAATTTTTTTTACTTCGTCGTGAAAATAATATTGCGGCGGTTTAAATACCCAGACAAATACCGACAGCGCCCGTTTTAGGCTTTGCCAAGGTGTCTGTAAAATCGCAGCGCCAAGGGTTCCACCAATAACAATTAATGCCGCCGATTCATTGATCAGTGATTTCCAGCTACCGCCTTCTAAAAAGTTACCGCCAATCAGTGCCGTAAAACCGATAATAACGCCGATGAAACTGAGTTTGTCCAAGATAGTTTACCCGTAATTTTTTGATTGCAGGTGACGAGTTAGGCAATCTACCGTTATTAACGGGATCAGCTAATGAGGATTTTTAAGGTAGGACGCGTTAATAATTAAACGCTTTTTGTAATTGCTCTGGAATTTCGTTTAACGATACCACTTTGTCAGTAAGATTGGCGCGAGCCACAGCCATTGGCATTCCATAAATCACACTGCTGCGCTGATCTTGCGACCAAATAACACCACCTTTTTCCTTCACAATCCGACTGCCTTCGCAGCCATCTGACCCCATTCCCGTTAAAATCATTGCCATAAAACTTGAGCCCCAGGTATTTGCAGCTGAGGCTAAGGTAATATCAACTGATGGTTTATAATTTAATCGGTCGTCACCCGGAAATACATTAATTCGGGTTCGATCTCTAGGGTTTATCATCATCTGTTGACCGCCCGGAGCAAGATAGGCTGTGCCTGGCCGCAACACCATCCCATCTTCAGCAAGAACTACGCGAATGCGACAAGTACTGTTTAAACGCTCGGCAAAAGCACGCGTAAAATTCTCTGGCATATGCTGAATTAATAATATTGGCAGTGAAAAATTCTCCGGCAAGCATTTTAATATTTCCGATAACGCCACCGGGCCACCCGTAGACGCTCCCATTGCAATGAGTTTTATTTTACCGTTAAGTTTTTGCGAGCAATGGGGAAATGTTCTGGGTGGTACGATAACTTCGCAATTACGCTCATAATGGTTTTCTAATGCAACCTTGGTTGCCGACTCGGGACGAGTAGCCGGTATAATATTTCGTCGTCGAGCAATTAATAATAAGCGTTGATGTAATTTGCGTTTTAATTCTTGCGGGTTTTTCGAAATTTCCGAAAAGCTTTTCGGCATAAAATCAACCGCCCCAGCATCGAGGGCATCTAGAGTTAATTTTGCACCTTCGTAGGTTAACGCAGATAGCATTAAAATCGGAGTTGGACGCTGTGCCATAATTTTACGAACGGCCTTTAATCCGTCCATTAATGGCATTTCGTAGTCCATGGTGATAACGTCGGGCTTTTTTTCAAGCGTCAAAGCAAGGGCTTGTTTGCCATTACCCGCGATACCAATAACTTTTAATTGAGGATGCTCCTCAATAATGGCGGCAAGTCTATTTTGAAAAAATAAAGAGTCATCGACAATTAAAACATTAATAGCCATATACCTAGACACCTGATGAGCTCTATCAGCGTAATTGGGATGCACCTTCTCACGACACCGTTATTATTCACACACAATTTCGTAACATTACAACCAATGAGCGAATACAAGACTATGGAATTTCTGATCAGCTCACCCATAATTTAATCAGAGGGAAAATATTGAAAATACCCCTACCAATGTCTTCACAACTTTAGGAATCTCTGATTAACTCATCCCTGATTTAATCAGAGGACAGAAATTGAAAATGCGATTTCCAATTTCTTCACAATTTCAATCACTTACCATTCTTGAAATTGGCGACACATCCTTGTGTCGCTGGAAACTTTAGGTTCATCAGAGTTTCCTTTAAATTAGCCATTCTAGAAAATTAAGATGCATCCTTGCGTCGCAAGAAACTCTGGATTAATCAAAGTCTCTTGAAACTAAGCAGCATTACCAGCGTAGCGTTTCAACATACTTGGAACATCTAAAATTAATGCGATTCTTCCATCACCGGTAATTGTCGCACCAGCCATACCCGGTGTGCCATGCAACATTTTGCCAAGCGGTTTAATTACTACTTCTTCTTGACCAATTAACTGATCAACAACAAAACCGACTCGCTGAGTACCCACCGAAACAATGACAATGTGGCCTTCTTTTGGTGGTGTCGCGTAAGCTGCGCTACGAATTAACCAACGTTTTAAGTGAAATAACGGTATCGCTTTTTCGCGAATGGTGACACATTCTTGGCCATCAACAATGTTGGTGCGACTTAAATCCATATGGAAGATTTCATCAACATTAACTAAGGGTAATGCGAATGTTTGATCGTCCAACATAATCATCAGCGTTGGCATAATGGCCAAGGTTAAAGGCACTTTAATATAAAGTTTAGTACCTTCGTCAACGACCGAATCAATTTCTATGGTGCCATTGAGTTGGGTGATTTTGGTTTTCACCACATCCATACCAACACCACGGCCGGATACATCAGATATTTCTTGTTTGGTCGAAAAACCGGGAGCAAAAATTAACGCAAAAGCCTCTTGATCGGATAAACGCGCTGCCGCGTCTTCATCCAATACACCCTTGGCCACAGCAATGGATTTAAGTTTATTCGGGTCCATACCACCGCCATCATCGGTGATGGCTAATAAAATATGGTCACCCTCTTGCTGGGCAGACAATACAACTCGGCCAACGCGTGGTTTACCTTTTTGCTCGCGCACATCCGGTAATTCAATACCATGATCCACCGAGTTTCGAACCAAATGCACCAAGGGATCAGCCAAAGCTTCTACCAGGTTTTTATCGAGATCGGTTTCTTCACCGACAAGCTCAAGACTAATTTCTTTTCCTAAACTGCGTGCAAGATCGCGCACAACCCGTGGGAAACGCCCAAACACTTTCTTAATGGGCTGCATTCGGGTTTTCATGACCGCGGTTTGTAAATCGGCGGTAACAACATCTAAATTAGAAACGGCTTTTGATAATACCTCATCGCCTTTTTCATCACCCAAGCGAACCAACCGATTGCGCACCAATACCAACTCGCCGACCATATTCATAATATCGTCGAGACGTTGCGTATCAACACGCACCGTGGTTTCGGCAGCCGGCGCAGCCGCTTCTTTGGGTGCGGCCGCCGGTGGCGATGCCGGTTTAGCTGCACTCGCTTTAGCACCACCGGGAACGGCAACAAGCTCAGGTTTTGCAGCGGCGGTGCTGGGTTTTCCGGTACCAGGAACCGCCTTAATAGCGGCACTCTTATCTGGCTCGGAGGCTTTGGTAGTTGCTGGTTTTTTCGGTGCAGCAGGTGCTTTTGCGGCGGTTTTTACGGGTTCTTTTTTCGGCTCTGACTTTTCTGCTTTAACGTCTGATTTCTCAGATACAGTCTCTTTCGATTCTGTTGTTTTTGGTGCAGTTGTATTTTTCGGCGGTGATGAGGCGGCCTTAGTACTAGCGACCTTGGTATCTGAACTACCAGCGCCTGGTCCTTTGCCAGCACCGTGCAATTGATCTAATAACGCCTCAAACTCATCTTCGGTAATGGTATCGTCGTTGGCTTTCGCTTTAGCTTTTGGAGATTCGGATTTTGGTTTTGCAGCTTTGGGCGCAGGCGCTTTTACCTCTTCTGCTTTTACATCTTCGGTTTTTTCTTCTTTTGGATTGGCGTTTTCGACCTTTTCTGCCTCAGCCGCAGGAGCTGCCTTAGCCGATGAATTAGATTTATCTTGACCACCCGGGCCTTTGCCTTGACCGTGAATTTGATCTAAGAGTTTTTCAAATTCGTCTTCGGTAATTAAATCAGAGTTTCCACCCGCGGATTTTTTAGACTTGGCCTTTTCACCGGATTTGTCATCGGCAGGCGCAGCTTCTGATTTTTCTGGTGCAGCTTTTTTAGATTCGCCAACACTTGGACCTTTACCTTCGCCGTGCAACTGATCAAGAAGCGCTTCAAACTCATCGTCGGTGATTTCGTCGGATTCAGTTTTCTTTACAACCGGAGAATTCTTAGCAGTGGTAGATTTTACGGCGGGTTTAGCTGCCCCGTCTTCATCTTCGTCGGCGATTGCATCCAACAAGTTAGCTATTGCACTGTCAGAAAAATCGTCACTACTCGCTGAGGGCTGCGAGTCTTGTGCATCGAGTTCTACTTCATCAATATCGGCTTGTGCATTGAACTCGGAGTCTTGAGGTTCGTCTTCTGAAATATCTTGCTCTGATACGTCTTCATCTACAACTTCATCTGCAACGACGTCTTCTTCGTAGGCTTCTTCGTCAACGGATTCTTCTTCGACAACTTCTTCATCAACAACTTCTTCATCGGAAGCTTCGAGTAAATCCTCGCAGGCGACTAATCTTTCGAGTGATTCAATTAAAGACTCATCTGCGGGTGATGGTTCAACACGATTTTGAACCTGATCAAATTGTGAATTAACAGCATCCAGCGCTTGCAGCACCACGTCCATCAATTCGGAAGTTACTTCGCGTTTACCATTGCGTAAAATATCGAATAAATTTTCCGTTACATGGCAGCATTCAACCATTGGCGCAATTTGCAGGAAGCCAGCACCGCCTTTGACCGTATGAAAACCACGGAATATCGCGTTTAATAAATCACGATCATCTGGACGTTGCTCAAGCTCTACCAGTTGCTCGGAAAGCGTCTCGAGGATTTCGCCAGCTTCTACTAAGAAGTCTTGCAAAATCTCTTCATCATCGCCGAACCCCATTCACTGCTCCTCTCGCCAAAACGATTTATTCAGTCGTTTTTATTCTTAAAATATCAAATCTATTAAAAGCCTAAACTTGATAATAAATCGTCAACTTCATCTTGACTGGCCATAACATCTGGACGATGTTTTGCCTGAATTTGCGGGCCTTCGCCGTTTGCCGATTTCTTCTCGGCAGCTTCTTTATCTGCTTTTGATCGAAACCCAGCAACATCTTCTACTTGTCCGGCAATACGAACTAGCTGAACCAGTTCGCCTTCAACATCAGAAATAAGACCAATTACTTTTTTCAGAACTTGGCCGGTTAAATCTTGGTAGCCCTGTTCCAAAATAATATCTTGTAAATTTAAACCCAATTGCTCTGCGCCTGTACCAATACGCGCAAGAAATTCGTCCATGCGATAGTACAATTGCCGAAATTCATCTGGGCCCATTTCACGACGCTTAAAGCGTTTCCACTCTTCTCGCAATTGCGCCGACTCAGTAATGATTTCGGCAGCAATAGGCGCTGAAGCTTCAACGCGATCCATCGTTTTATCGGCGGCGTCTTGAGTTAATTTAAGAACGTAGTTAAGCCGGTCTGATGCATCGCTGATATGAGATTTATCCGACAACGTGGAGTCATTATCCGAATTTGCATCAACGTTAAAATTAACAATAGCGTTATGCAAAGCACGAGTTAATTTACCGACACTGTTAAAAATTAAGCTGTCGCGTTGTTGATTTAATTTCGATATCACTTCGCTTGCATCGTGATAATCTTCGTTCTGTAATTTCTCAAGCAACATTTGCGCAGCTTCACGAAGATCTTCGACTGCTCGATTCGGGTCTTTCGAGAATTGATTAGAATCCATAACTAAACCTGTGGAAATGAGTTAACCGACGCGATCAAAAATCTTTTCGATTTTTTCCTTTAGAGCTTGAGCCGTAAACGGTTTTACAACATAACCATTCACACCGCTTTGGGCCGCTTCAATAATTTGTTCCCGCTTTGCTTCGGCGGTCACCATCAACACCGGTAAACTGCTAAGACGTTCATCTGCTCTGACTTGCCTGAGCAACTCAATACCGGTCATTCCCGGCATATTCCAGTCCGTCACCAAAAAATCGAAATCGCCGTTTTTAAGCATCGGCAACGCCGTTTGGCCATCATCAGCTTCTTGCGTATTAGTGAACCCTAAATCACGCAATAGATTTTTAATGATCCGCCGCATAGTAGAAAAATCATCGACTATGAGGATTTTCATATTTTTATCCAATGTAACCTCCATAGGCCCTGGTCGAGGGAAACCGATTCAATACAAAGTCTAGTAGCAGTTTGTGCGGTATCCAGTTTTTTAAGGATAGCGATTACCAATATTCGGGTATTGATCAACCGCGGACATAATCTGTAGGGTTTAATGAAATCAAATACCTAAATCTTGTACAAAAAAAGCGTAATAACACTCAATCTGAATTTTTACTAAATAAATCTCTTTTCAATAAAAACCCGGTTGTTAAAACAAATTAGAATAAAGAAGCTCTGATTAACCTCGGCCTAGTCACCGCACCAGTTGCATTGATAACCGCGACACGATAAGCAATTGAAATGATATAGAAATTACACATTACATTTTCAATTTCGTTCTTCAGTAAAAATTACGACCGGGTTAATCAGAGATTCCTAAATATTCCTAGCTATAAATGTCACGCTCGTTCTTTAAAACTGTTTCTATAGGATAGTTTCGGCTTTAAACGACTTTTTTTTAGAATAAAGCAAAAAAATTATCTTAATTATTCAAAAGATTGGGAAAGCTACAAAATATTTAATTTGAATGGGATTTTGTTCAAGAAAAAAAGTCACGGTAAATTTGGCAAAAAATTAGAGGGGTCTGTCGTTATTCAGAATTGCCATTGAATAAAAGAGATTCGCAGAGAACCATGAAAGGCACAAACGGGTCACTATCTTTTGTCAGCGATTTAATTTAACCGAATAAATCGTTACTTATTTTTATGAATTCGTAATTATCACTCCGAAATTACCCAATCTTGAAGACGACCACGTAAACGCAGTGCAGCCTGACTGTGAATTTGACTGACTCGCGATTCACTTACGCCTAATATCTGCCCAATTTCTTTAAGATTCAGTTCTTCATCGTAATATAGCGCTAAAACCAGCTGTTCGCGCTCTGGCAGCGATTTAATCGCCTCGGCCAAGCATTTACGCAGATTATCTTTTTGCAGGCCTACAAATGGACTGAGATTACCATCGCTGGCACTGTCGTGCTCAATACGGCTGTCGTCTTCGCCTACGGCCTCTTCATAACTGAACAAGCGTGTACTGGTGCTATCTTGCAAAATCGCGTGATATTCTTCTAAGCTCACTTCCAATTCGTCGGCCACTTCTTTATCAGTCGCATCGCGGCCTGTGCGTGCTTCAATTTGCGCAATGGCGTCTTGAACGCGTCTGGCATTACGATGCACCGAACGCGGCGCCCAATCACCTCTGCGCATTTCATCCACAATGGCGCCACGAATGCGAATTCCCGCGTAGGTTTCAAAACTCGCCCCCTTACTGGCATCGTATTTTTGCGATGCTTCAATTAAGCCAATCATTCCAGCTTGAATTAAATCTTCAACTTGCACACTCGCCGGCATTCTCATCATCATGTGATGGGCAATACGTTTTACCAAACTCGCATACTGTTCTATGTCGATCGCCGGTTGAAGTTGCGCTTGATCATACATTGCTAATCCGTCCACAGCAGCCATAGTTAAACCTCCACATGTGCAGTATGCAAAAGCCGTTCAACGAAAAACTCCAAGTGCCCTCTTGGGCCACTTGGCAGCGGCCAACTTATGACTTTTTGAGCAATACCTTTAATTGCCTGGGAAGCACGACTGCGTGGCAGAGCGGTCATTAATGGCGTTTGTTTTTGTACGGCTTTACGTACGCTTTCATCAAAAGGAATATGGCCGAGATACTGTAATGTGACATCTAAAAAGCGATCGCATACGGTTTGTAATTTATTAAACAGGTTTTGCCCTTCGTTAACGGTACGCGTCATATTAGCAACCACCCGAAAACGCGATTGTTGATATTCACTGTTAAGTAGCTTAATTAACGCGTAGGCATCGGTAATGGATGAAGGCTCATCACACACGACAACAATGACTTCGTTGGACGCATTTACAAAGCTGACAACCGTATCTGAAATTCCCGCTGCGGTATCGATAACCAGAATATCCAATTGCTGATCAAGCGTATTAAATGCATTAATTAATGCGGCATGTTGCTGGGCGCTTAATTGCGTCATGTTTTGAACACCGGATGAGGCCGGAACAATTTTTATTCCGCCAGGACCAGTCAACAAAATATCTTGCAGATCACATACGCCATTTAATACATCCGCTATGTTGTGCTTAGCTCGCAAACCCAACAGCACATCTACATTAGCCAATCCTAAATCAGCATCGAGCAATACCACTCGTCTTTGCATTTCGGCCAAGGCAATGCTCAAATTCACTGAAAGGTTGGTTTTACCCACACCACCCTTTCCACCAGTTACGGCTATGACTTGAACAGGACGAGAGTAGCTCATACAAACTCCAAATAACTCAATATAATTATTGCTAAATATAAATGAAATCTAATCTATCTACAGCAAACACCGATCAACCTAGGGTCTCCCGGTGGCATAAAAAGATGTACCACCAATACCAACACAAACTATCTACAAATAAATACCGAAGCAGAAAACCCATTAAACTGTGTAAAACAACAAGCAGTATTTTTAAATTTAGCACAGACTTAACTAAGCACACGCTCTTGAGCGCCGATAAACACAGTTAGGCTTGGACTTTTTCGTAATTATTTACGTCTTCAGTAATCCCAAAATTAGCAGGGGCTAATTGAGCGGATTTTTTCGCCGGTGCAATTGCTTCTAATGCTTTGGCGATAAGTTTTTTGTGAACAGGGAACTCAATGTCTTTTGGCACATTTTGTCCATTTGTCAAATAAGCAATGGGTAATTTTGATTCTATGACACAATCTAAACTATCACCCAAACTGCAACACTCATCTAATTTGGTCAGCACCAACGCTTGCGCATCAAGATCGTTAGCAACACTTAATATGTTTTTTTGAAAAGCCTTTTGCGAATTTGTGGTCATGACAAATATTTTGGTAACAAAATCATGGTTTTTAAATTCGTTAAACCAAAGATTATTGTCCAAGTCACGAATATTAATTCCTGGGGAATCAATTAGAATCAAATCGCAATAGGTTAGCGAAAACAATGCTTCGTTCAACTGCCGGCCCGTAGTGACAACATGCAGAGGAATTTGCAATATATGCGATAAACTCTTTAACTGGCTTTGCGAACCCAAACGTTCATTATCTGTAGAAATAATAGCGATACCGTGGCGGCCGTGTTCCAAAATATGTTGGGTTGCGAGTTTAGCGATGGTGGTGGTTTTACCGGCTCCGGTAGGGCCAATAAAAGCATAGCGACCGCCTTGTTTAACAATATCAATAGTGCTTAACGGTAAATTTGATTTTAAATATTTTAGCGCTTTAAGCCAAACATCGCGGCCCGTTTCACCAGCTTTCATAACAACATGGTTTAACAGCTGGGTAATAAATTCTTCACCAAAACCCATCTTAGAAAAACGTTTTTCCAAAATCATTTGATAGCTTTTTAACGATCTCCCGTTACTCTGTTTAAGCTGCAACTCCAGAAGCTCACGCATATCATTAAGTTCAGATTGCAAGTTTTTAATATCACCCGAGTTATCAATAACCGTTGCCGTACGAACGGACTCCGGCGATCTGCTTGGCTTAGTTAAACTGTTTTCATTCTGCTGCGATAACTGCTGTATTGCTCGCTGTAGATTCTGATTAGACGGCGAATTCACATCTGCACTTTTTTCGTCTCGATGAATGACCGAATTGTTTAGGGAATTTTGTACCTCAGCAGAACTAGGGTTTTGACGAGATTTAACCGCATCGTGACTATTGTTAATCGTTGCCCGGTTTCTATTAACCGTTTCTTGATTACTGATATTGCCTTGCGGATTAGTATTTTCTTGACGGTTAGCGTTTTCTTGACGATTAGATTTGGCTTTTTCCAAAAAAGAGACAACATCTGCCATCGACGGCGTACCTTTTGAAAATAATTCGTCGATAATTTCATCGGCTTCACTACGATGTTTTGTGTTGCGTGATAAATTAACAACAGCGGCGGAACTTTTATAGCTAGAACGTTTCTGTACGGGATTAGAAGAATAACGTTGTGCTTGTTGTTTTTTCTGAGCATCTAATTGGCGAGATAAATAAGAGACATTTTCTTCTGCCTTGTTTGCAATGTTATCTGCACCGGTCATTTTTCGCCCTGACTCAGGTTTTTTACCGGAGGTTACATAACCTTCTGATTCGGTTAAAAAGGTAAATTCTCCAGTATCGGCTAAACCTTCGTATTTAGAAAAAACACTCTGATGGGACCCGGCATTGTCCTTAACGTCTAACCATTGCGTGCAATCATCAGCGGTCGCAAGTATTTCAACATATTTGCCTTGTTTAGTGTTCGATAAAATAACAGCATCTTCACCCAGTTCAGCGCGCACCATTTCAAGCGCCCTTCGCATATCAGCCGCTTTAAACCGTTTAACTTGCATAGATACCGCCTATTTATAGTGAAAACATCGAACAATTGCTAAAAATCTAGCGTCTATGTTAATGCTGTGAATTACCGTTATTGCCAGATATTCCGATTATGGTTCCCGAAACCGTTATGGATTTATTTTCTGGAATTTCTGCATAGGCTAAAACTGTTGCATCTACCGCTAAAGATCGACAGAGTTTTAAAAGTAAACTTCTGAGAACACCTGCCACGAGAATAATTGCCGGTTTATTGGCAATTTCCTGCCGTTGTAGATTCTCGCGAATTGATCTCTGCATTGCTTCTATTAACGCTGGCTCGATAAAACCTGTTTCATCAGCGCCAGTTTTTTGTGCCTGTTGATTAGCTTTGAGCAAAAGCTGTTCCAGCTCCGGTTGAAGGGTAATTACCGGCAATGCTTCATCACTTTTAACCAGTGCATAAATAATTTGACGACACAAGGCCACACGTGCAGCCGAGGTCAATTGTTCACTGTCGGTAGTTTTTTCACTGGCAGCCAACAAGGCTTCGCAGATGGAACGAAAATCTTTTATGGCAACGCCTTCTCGCAATAAATTTTGACACACCTTTAAAACGGCATTTAGCGAGAGTTTATCGGGTACCAATTCTGATACGAGTTTGGGCGATGTTTTGGCGAGTTGGTCTAGCAGTTTTTGAACGTCTTCGTGACCAATTAATTCATGGGTGTGTTTCAGTAAAATCTGATTTAAATGCGTTGCAACAACAGTACTAGCGTCAACAACGGTGTAACCTAAGGTCTGAGCTTCGTCTTTTTTGGTCAGATCAATCCATACTGCTGGCAAACCAAAAGCCGGATCTTTGGTGGCAATGCCGTCAATTTCACCAATGGTTTGACCGGGGTTAATAGCCAGGTCACGATCTGAAAAAATTTCGGCCTCACCCAAACAAACACCCATTAACAAGATCCGGTAACTGCTCGGCGAGAGATCGAGATTATCTTTGATATGAACACTTGGAATTAAAAAGCCTTTTTCCTGAGACAGCTTTTTTCGAATGCCTTTTATGCGTTTTAAAAGCTCTCCACCCTGAGGTTTATTCACCAGCGGAATTAAACGATAGCCGACTTCTAAACCAATTAAATCCACCGGCTGCACATCGTCCCAGCTTAACTCTGTATTTTCTGGTCGAGCGTCAATTATTTCGCCGCCTTCTTGATTGGGAAGTGAAGGACGATTACCGGGTGCAGCCGAAGAAGGATTATAACTACCGTCGGCAACTTCAAGTGTCTGCTTGTCTTTTTTATAAATAAAATACGCTAACACGCCACAAACAATAGCAAGCCCAATAAATGGCACATGAGGCATACCGGGAATAACACCCATTAAAAATAACACACCTGCTGAAACGGCCAAGGCTTTGGGAGAGTCAAACATCTGACTCAATACCTGCGAGCGCACATCCTCTGAACTGTTAACACGCGTAAC
Organism: Sessilibacter sp. MAH3; assembly: GCF_054658275.1. Taxonomy (NCBI): domain Bacteria; kingdom Pseudomonadati; phylum Pseudomonadota; class Gammaproteobacteria; order Cellvibrionales; family Cellvibrionaceae; genus Sessilibacter; species Sessilibacter sp. MAH3. The sequence goes on from NZ_BAAGIE010000022.1 coordinate 27,765, forward strand.
CATAATGGCGGCGGCGGTTGATAACAATAGCGACGGAATTTGAGCGACTAAACCATCACCTATGGTTAATAAGATGTATTTTTCCAGCGCGTCGGTAAAGGTTAAACCGTGTTGGGCCATGCCTATGCCCAAGCCACCGATAATATTTATAAGCAGAATTAAAATACCGGCCACGGCGTCACCACGCACAAACTTACTAGCACCGTCCATAGCACCGTAAAAGTCTGCCTCGTTGGAAACTTCTTCGCGTCGAGTTTTTGCTTCTTCTTGATCAATTAAACCGGCGTTTAAGTCGGCGTCGATTGCCATTTGTTTACCAGGCATTGCATCTAAGGTAAAGCGTGCGCTGACCTCCGAAATTCGGCCAGCACCTTTGGTTACCACCACAAAGTTAATAATCATTAAAATAATGAAAACAACCAAACCAACCGCGTAATTACCACCAATAACCACTTCACCGAATGCCTGAATCACTTTACCGGCCGCATCGCCGCCCTCGTGACCATTGAGTAAAACAACACGGGTTGAGGCGACGTTTAACCCAAGCCTTAATAAAGTTGCTATTAATAATATGGTTGGAAAAACTGCGAACTCTAGTGGACGTAAGCTGTAAACGCTGACCAAAAGAACCACAATCGACAAGGCAATATTAAACGAGAAGAAGACATCCAATAAAAATGATGGTAATGGCAAAGTCATCATGCCAAGCATCATTAACAGTAAAATAGGTACGCCTAAATTACCGTTAATTATTGAACGGCCGTTAACATAAGCTCGATTAATAGAACTTCTGGTAATTTTCGGACGATTAACGCTTAAAAAACTGGGTAGCTGCATAGATTCTGACAATCAAAATATTGACGGTTTTAAAATAACAACAGCAATGCGCAATTAAAATACCAAGTGCAAAATTGTGATGACAATATTAACGCAGTTATTTTGAACAACAGGTCAGATAGACAAGCGGTGTAACCTTTAAAAAAGGCAGAACGTAAATACGATTTAGTCCGCAATTTTTAGTGGTATAAAAAGGCATTAGTATGGTGATGGTAAAAGGTTATTTATCGAACGTGTATTCTTTGGGTATGGGATACTTTTTGGGAGCTTTGGGCCGCTTGGCCTTACCGCGGCGATACTGCCGCAATTGAAAAATATACGCTAATACCTGTGCGACAGCCAAATACAAACCCGCGGGTATTTCTTTATCGACTTCTGTGGTGTAAAAAATGGCGCGCGTTAATGCTGGAGCTTGTAAAATTTCAACCGAATGAGCGTTGGCTATTTCTCTGATTTTAAGCGCAATAAAATCTCCACCTTTAGCAACGACTAGCGGTGTTTTCATGGTGGCAGGATCGTACTTAAGCGCTACCGAAAAATGCGTTGGATTGGTAAGTATGACATCCGCGGTAGGAACCTCTTGCATCATTCTATTATTCGCCAGATCTCTTTGCAGACGCCGAATTCTTCCTTTAACTTCCGGGCGACCTTCAGAATCTTTCATTTCGTCTCTAACTTCTTGCATCGACATTTTTAGGTTTTTATTGTTTTCCCATAATTGAAATGGAATATCGATGGCTGCGATGATAAGTGTCGAGCAAGATAGCAACAGGGCCGAAATAATTAAAATAAAAATAGAATCGTGAATTGCAACATTGAAGGGTAGATCAGACAAGTGAACAATATCATTGCGGCGTTGATATAACACGATGATTGCAATTGCGACCACCAAACCCACTTTGCCCAAGGATTTTACCAATTCTACCAATGCTTTTACGGAGAACATGCGTTTTAAGCCAGACAGCGGGTTCATTCGGCTGCCTTTTGGCATTAACGATTTGGAGCTAAACAACCATCCACCCAAACCCAGAGGAGCAGCAAATGCGATAATCAACAAAATAATAAAAATGGGAATTAATGAAAACAAACCTTCTTTTACTGCCGAAGAAAGCGCAACAAACATATAATTAGTGTCAAAACTGCTTTCGCGTCCAAAGGTAAAACCACGAATAAAAATGCCGTTAATCCGCACACTAAGATAACTGCCAAAGAAATATAAGGCCGCGGTAGCACCAATTAAAATGGCGCTGGTAGCTAATTCTTTGGATCTGGGAACCTGACCTTGATCGCGAGCTTTTTCTAAGCGTTTTGCGGTTGGTTCCTGCGACTTTTCTTGACTATCGTCTTCTGCCACGATAACTCACCCTAACAGATTTTCGGCGAATAGAATCAGCTCGGTTAACGACTGCTGAAACTGTGGTAAAAAATTACTTAAACCAAACCAAATGATAAACAGACCAAATACCAAGGTAATTGGAAAACCTACGGCAAAAATGTTCATCTGTGGCGCCGCACGTGACATTACACCAAAAGCAATATTAACCAATAAAATCGCCGTGGTAACCGGTAAAGCTAACACCATAGCGCCTGCAAACATCCAACTTCCCAGACCAACAACCTCTTTGAAATAACCAGCATTTAACTGAAAACTGGTAAACGACCAAAACATAAAACTTTTACTGATTAATTCTAACAATACCAAGTGACCGTTCACCGCTAAAAACAACAATGTCGCCAAGGTTAGATAATATTGCGACAAAACCGTAACCACCACACCGTTGGCCGGATCATTCAGTGAGGCAAAACCCAAACCCATGTTCATAGCAATTATTTGCCCGGCTACTACAAACATTTGAATAAATAGCTGGAAGATAAATCCCAATAAAAATCCAATAATGGCTTGTTCTATAGCAACTAAAAATCCCTGCACAGAAAGCAGTTCTACGTCGGGTATATTATTAACTAGCGGGCTTACGACAAGCGTTATAGGTATGGCAAGTGCTATACGTGCTCGGGCTGGAAGGGTGCGGGCTCCAAATATAGGAACAGCCAATAAGAAAGCGGATATGCGAATCATTACCCAAAGATATTGGGCTAACCAAGCAGATATCTGTTGGTCACTTAAGCTAAACATTGTACTTTTGGGTGATGAACAACCTATTAATGCGCATGTATCGTTAACCAATTAAATTAGGTACATCGGTAATTAACCGTACAAATAAATCCATTATTTTTGTTAATAACCAAGCACCGGCAAACATAATGGTTAATAGTGTTACCACCAATCTAGGTAAAAAACTTAATGTTTGTTCGTTAATTTGCGTTGCCGCTTGAAAAACACTAACGATCAACCCAACAATCAAACTCGGGCCAACAATTACCGTAATCATTAACACAGTTAGTAAAAAAGCATTCGCGAATAAATCCATAACAACTTCAGGAGTCATAATCACCTCATTGAGTATCTAGAAACTTGGTCAAAGACCAAAACTGGCCGCCAAACTACCAATAATTAATGCCCAACCATCAACTAATACAAACAGCATAATTTTAAAGGGTAACGAGATAATTAATGGCGACAACATCATCATACCCATGGCCATTAATACAGAAGCGACCACCAAATCAATAACCAAGAATGGTATAAATATAATAAAGCCAATTTGGAACGCAGTTTTTAACTCACTGGTTACAAAAGCGGGAACCAACACAGTGAAAGGAATCTCTTCCGGTGAAGCAACCGATTCGTAGCCGCCAATATCTAAAAATAATTTGATGTCCGACTCTCTAGTTTGCGACATCATAAATTTATGCATGGGCTCCGCAATGTTCGTTACCGCTTGACGAGAACCGATTTCTTCGTTGATGTAAGGTTGAATGGCATTGATATGAATTTCTTCAAATACCGGAGACATGATAAAAAATGTCATAAATAGTGATAAACCAATCAATATTTGATTCGACGGTGATTGTTGTAAACCCAGTGCTTGTCTTAAAATTGCAAAAACAATAATGATGCGCGTAAATGAGGTCATCATCATTAAGATTGCAGGGATAAAGGTAAATGCAGTCATTATTGCTAAAATTTGCAATGTGACCGTATATTCTTGGGTTCCGTCGGGTTGAGTGGTAACGGTTAAAGCAGGTAAACCCGGTATGCCGTTAATTGGAATAAGATTTTCTTTTTCTGTTGATGAATTTGATGCTTCTCTGGAGCTATCGCTGGTTTCTGGGTTGGCCGCAGGCTCTGCCTGAGCATACACTGATTCAATGTTTAATAATGATATCGTGCAAACGAATATCATTAAAATAAAACATCGACCTAGCCCCCCAATTATTAAATTCATCATTAATTGCGGCTCTAATCTTTATTAGAATCTTTATTTTTATTGAGCTCAAAGGCATAGATATTATTAAAGCTAAACGACTGGGTATCTGTGGGCTCAACGGTGGGTTTAAGAACTGTTTTTGTCTCTTTCTCGCTCATAGGGCCCTTAACCAACGGCGACTTATTTTTTGCAACCCATGACATGGCGCACCGGAGAATATTTTTTGCACTGAACAAATCGTCGCCGGGTTTATTTGGGGTCGCGGTGTTCGACAAATTAGGAACGATTATTTTTTTTATGTTACCCGAATCTAAAGATTCTTCTCTAGCAAGTTTATTCAGTTCGAAAACATGCAAGGTATTGATACTGTGTGGAGTAATGCCGAGCAGCAGTTGTTTGTTGTCGACTTCCACAACGGCTATACGCTCTTTAATTCCAACAGACAAATGGCTGAGTAGCTTTATTGATTCATTATGTTTTGAAATACCCGCTAAATTGTATTTTTTGGCGAACTTAGCCAGTAAAAAAATAAGCACTACAACCAATAACAACCCCATAAGAACCTGAGCCACCCATGTTTTTGTGGGTATTGCTGAGATTGGCTGGCTAGATATTTTAGGTACACTATTACCGACTGCGACAATTTCTTGAGATTCTTTTGATACGGTTTGAATTTCGGCATGAGCGTTGATCACAGGTTGCACAAACAAAAACAACAATATCAAGACCGACTTTAAGGCTACCATTTTAACAAAAAAATCTGTAAAGCGGTTTTTTTCAAAATAATGTTTTAACAAAATAACGACATTCATGATGAATACCTTTGTTATTTTAAGCGTTTAATTCTTTCAGACGCGCTAATGACATCTGTCATACGAATACCGAATTTTTCGTTCACGACCACCACTTCGCCGTGCGCAATTAAGGTACCATTAACCAATACATCCAACGGCTCACCGGCTAGGCGATCGAGCTCAATGACAGACCCCTGATTGAGTTGCAGTAGATTTCGGATGCTGATTGAAGTACTGCCAACTTGCATAGAAATGGTTACCGGAATATCGAGAATGACGTCTAGGTCTGGATTTTTTAAAGCCGGATTTGGTGGTGGCTGAAATTCATCGAGAGCCATTTTTTCGGCGTCGGCATCGCCCTCACCTTGGCCATCAACAATTTCTTGCTCGGCCATAGCAGCGGCCCATTCATCTGCCATTGCGTCCTGGTCGAGACCATCTTCGTTTTCGTTGTTGTCTTCATCAGCCATGTTGATTTACCTCAGTTTCTTTTGGGTCTTTTCCTGCGAATAATCCTGGATGATTTAATTTCGATTTCTCTTGTATTATGGATCGATCAATAAAGCCGAGAATTTGCAAAGCCATGTTGCCGTCACATTGACCCAGTTTTGATCGAAACATGGGAACTCTGTTGGCGGTAACAACATGATGAGGCGGCATTTCTATGGGAATAACATCGCCAACTTTGAGTTTGACAATATCTCCTAGTCGTATTTTGGCGTTGGCAATTTCGCACTCCAGTTGCACATCCGCTTCTAATACATCTTCTCGCAATGCAACTATCCAACGATCGTCTCGTTCATCACTATCGCTTTGCAAGCCTGCATCGAGCATTTCGCGTATGGGTTCGATGGTGGAGTAAGGAATGGTAATTTGCAGTTCTCCACCACCACCGTCTAATTCCACGTGAAAGGTACTGACAACCACGACCTCACTGGGGCTAACAATATTGGCCATTGAAGGGTTAACCTCGGAATTTATAAATTCAAATTCCAACGGCATAACCGCTTTCCAAGCTTCGGTGAGATCGGTAAAGGCTTGTTGCAATACCATTTGTACAACACGTAATTCGGTGGGCGTAAATTCACGGCCTTCGATTTTTGCGTGCCGACCATCGCCACCAAAAAAATTGTCCACTAATTTAAAAACCAGTTTTGCATCTAAAATAATCAGCGCTGTACCTCTTAAAGGCCGAAATTTCACCATATTTAAACTGGTTGGCACATACAAGGTGTGTACGTATTCGCCGAATTTTATAATCTGTACGCCACCGACTGAGACATCGGCTGTGCGGCGCAATAAATTAAACATGCTAATTCGGGTATAGCGCGCAAATCGTTCGTTAATCATTTCGAGCGTTGGCATTCGCCCGCGAACGATTCGATCTTGGCTGGTTAGGTCATAACCTCTAGCTTTACCGGGTTCGTTGTCGTTTTCGACCTCGATATCGCCATCGTCGACACCGTGTAATAAAGCATCGATTTCGTCTTGTGATAGTAAGTCTTGCAAGGTTTACAGACCTCAGTTATTGCATGACAAAATTAGTAAATAGTATTTGCTCTACTCCCGGCTCGCCGATCTCTTCATTCATGATCGTTTGAACAACCGTAAGAGCTGTTTGTCGCATTAACTCTTTGCCTTCTGGGGTTTGAATTTCTTCGTATTCCATGCCCGAGAACGCCAAGATTAGGTCGTTTCTTACCCGCGAGCTGTGTAATTCAATTTCGGTTACCACCGTGTCTGACCGTGTCATTAATGTAATATCAATTTGTGCGTAACGCTGGCGACCACGAACGTTATAGGTCATTAATAATGATGGATTTAATGGAAAATATACCGCTGGCATTTTCGTTTCCTCCATGGATTTTTCTTCCATGGCGGCATCATCAGCCTCTTCAACAGCCGGAGGATCTTCCTTGAATATAGTCAATACTGCGACGGTTCCGCCAACCGAAACCGAAATTAAAATTAAAGCGCCAACAATTAATAGAATGAGTTTCTTTTTTCCACCGCCGCTGGATTCTTCTGCTGCCTGTTCTTCGTCAGCCATGTCAAGATCTCGTCATTTTTTTGTAGTTAATGCTGTAGATTTAGAATCAGCAAAGGCTATGCCTGAATAACACGATGCTGAATAATCGCGCCTTCACTGGTGTAGCACAGGTTTGAGGATTTTCAAGAATTGTTAAATGGAAACGTCTGATGAATTTGTTCGTGAATAATGCAGAGAAAAGAAAAAAAACAATTGAAAGCGCGATTTGAAATTTTTCGCACGCTCAAACACTTACCCTACTCAGAACAGACGACACATTCTTGTGTCGCCGAGCGTTTTAAATGAATTTAGGTTTTGAATACAGTATTTTTAATGGCGGTTAGAGCAAAATATGTTTAGCCAACAACACCAAAATCGCAAGAAAAAACTATTTAGTTACAAAGCCAATAGTTAATGACTTAAAAAGAAATCGTTCTATTAAGCAGTCGTAAGAAAGCTCTGATTAATTCTTCCATAATTTAATCAGAGCTTATTCAAAAGTGATTAAAACGCAAATTAAGCGTAGCTATCTACCAAACGGGTATGAGTATTCACGGGTGTTACGTGGGTGACTTCCGTATTTTCTTCAATACCGCCAGAATTCACTAGATTGTCATTTTCTGCCTGGTTATTACTCTCTTGACGTTGCTCCTGATTAGACTGACCAGAAATATTAACATCCACTAAGTTTAAACCTTCCTGGGAAAAAAGTTCTCTCAAGCGGTTAGCCGTTTGATCCAATGCATCGCGTACTTGCGAAGAGTGACTGTTAAAACTGACTTGAGCTTGATCGTTATGTACAACAATTCTAGCTTGTAATGGGCCTAGCTCCGGTGGATCCAGTTGAATTTCGGCCTCTGATAATCCTTGGCTCGCCAACCATAAAACTTTTTCGGCAACATCCGCTCCCCAAGCGGGAGAAGTTATGCCATGCCCAACAAATAAACTGGTTGTCGTGGGTGTTGATCTAAGCGCATCTGACGGATTTAATATACCACTGATCTGACCATTAATATATTGGCTTACTTTATTGTCAATTGGATTAAGCGTATCGATTTCCGTAGAGTTATTCAAACCCGCAATATTAAGCAGACTATCAAATTTTGCAGAAAACTTGCTGTTTTGCGCATTATTATCCAATACATCTGCATTTAAATCTGAATCTAGCGCTAGGCCATTTAATTCATAGTCACCTTGACTTACGTTCAACAATGCAGATTTATTCAAACCATTTGAGGCATTTAGACTATTTTTAGATATCAAGCTTTCCGATTGCAATAAGTTTGAATATGCCGACAATCCACCAAACCCAGACTGCTCAAGCAATTCCGCACCGGTTGTTAATTGGCCTAAACCGCCTGTGCTGGATGTCGCTATTAATAATGGCGATTGGCCCTCAAGTTCACCATCTAGGTGTAAATCTGAAATAAATGCTTCTACCAGTGGCGATTGCGACGTTGCCAAAGTTGACGATGTTGGCTCCAATGAATTCTCCTCGCTTAGCTCAGAGCTAGCATCTCTCGTGTTTTGAAAGCCGTCTGCGCGCGAATTATTTTCGGTATTTTCAGACGTTGCCGTATCTCGATCAGCACTGTTGTTTTTGCTGGAAATTCTTTCGTCGGTGGAATCCTTATTATTAGAAGATAATTTTTTGGTGTCGTTATTTCGATTTGTTTCGTCAAAAACCTGCTCAAACGATTTATCGTCATTTGAACGGAGCTCTGATCGAGAATTACTATTGGCAGATACCTCAAATTTATCGGATTTAACGACCAGAGCATTGATTCCAGATGTCATACGGCCACCTATGTTAAGAGAGGCAATTGTTTGCCTCTAAATTTAATACGCAAGTGATAAGTAAATTCATGGAGGATACTAAGCAAATGAAGAGCCAAACTCATACTCAGTGATTAAAAATGATCAGCCAGCAAAAATTTATGCGTTTTGTTAATTGCAGATAGATAACTATTATGGCAAGAAGCCTATTTATTGAGACGCACACAACAAGCCGATGTAATCAGTAGAATTACAGAGATCTTTGAATTTAGAAAAAATCAGAGTGAGTTCCGCGAAATCTAAACTTTTCAGCGAAACAGAGATGTGATCAATTTCAACCACTGTGAGTGTTTAAAATTGCAAAGGAATCAGAAATTGCATTTTTAATTGCAATGGTCTGATTAAAACATGACAAGATTAATCAGAGTTCCCTAAATATATTGGGAGATTATTCAACATTAAATGGGATTGTTTGCAAGCAAGAGATCTATTTCTTTAAGCAGTGGTTCTTTCAATTCTAATAACGCACTCAAATAAAACGTTACCCTATCTTCTAACTGACGCAACGAATGTGCATCGGCATCAACAGATTCAAGACGACGTACACACAGTTCTTCAATATGCTGGCATATATCAATAAGGCGCATAACACCAACATTGCCGCTACTACCTTTTAAGCTGTGCACGGTTTTTTTCAATAATAAGGTTTCGCCAGCTGCTTTTGATGATTCGATAGTTTGGAATTTATCAAGAACATCGTCACGATAGGTTTGTAAAAGTGCCGGAAAATCTTCCTCCATAATTTCGCGAAGACTGGCTAGTGTATATTGATCAAAAAATTGCAAAGCATTCATAGCAAATGTTATAACCCAAAGCTCATGACTTTTTACCCACCAGCGCCTGAAGCGCAGTTTTTATATAAGGGTAATCAAATTTAAAGCCCTGTTGTTGTAATCGGGCTGGTAAAATGTTCTGACTGTCAAATAATAGCTGATGAGCTTCACCAAGGGTAAATTTCATTACAATTTTAGGAACTCGTAAAAACCCCGGACGCTTTAGGGTAACCGCCAGAGATTGTGAAAACTCTGAATTTGTCACCGGATTTGGAGCAACCATATTGAATGGACCTTCGCTCTGACTCGAATTGAGCAAGAAGTCTATCGCTTTAACCATGTCGGATACATGAATCCAAGACATGTATTGTTGACCATCACCAAGAGGTCCGCCCAAACCTAACTTAAATGCCGGTAGCATTTGTTGTAAGGCACCGCCATCGCGACCCAGTACAATACCGGTACGTAATAAAATCAAACGTGTATCGGTAATGGTACGAGCGATTTTTTCCCAATCAAGGCACAACTGTTGCGCAAAATCGTCTTCGCGAATACTCAACTCGTTGCTTTCGTCTATTTTACCAACGCCGGTATCGCCGTATATGCCGATTGCTGACCCAGACAGAAAAACCTTAGGTTTATTCGTAGTAACGGTAAATAAAGTACAAAGCTGTTGTGTGGTATTTAATCGACTGGTACGAATTTTTTGCTTGTACTCTTCAGTCCAACGTTTGCCAACAATGGGCGCTCCGGCTAGGTTTATTACCGCATCAAAATTATTTAGGTCAGTTAACTTGCTAAGATCGGTAATGGTTTGAACATTGTCAGGCAAATGTTTAGGTGGACGATTATGGATAAGTACTGTGTATTGGTATTGAGTGTATTGCTGTATAAAATGTCGGCCAATAAAGCCGGTGCCACCAGTGATTAATATATTCATACTGTCAGTTATCTACCACTCATTATAATTGTGCCGAGAATATCAAACTCTTCATTTATATCTTATTAAAATAGGCATTAACAGTTAAAAAATTGAGAACTTCGTAAAAAAATATGCGCAACAGGAAGATATACGTAAAAAAACGACATTTAGTTTGATGGTTTTGGGAATTAAAAATGGTTCACGCGTGAGATAATAGAAAACGCTCGGTTAATCGGAATTTTCTATAGGAAACTCTGAATAACCGAGAGTTTCTAGCAACACAAGCAAGGATGCGTCGCCAATTTCAAGAACGGTAAGTGATTGAAATTGTAAATAGATTGGAAAGAATTTGGAAATTGTACGTTCAATTTCTTTTCTTTGATTAAATTATGGATGCGTTAATCGGAGGTTCTTATAGGAAACTCTGATTAACCTAGAGTTTCTCGCGACACAAGGATGTGTCGCCAATTTCAAGAACGGTAAGTGATTGAAATGGTGAGGAAATTGGAAATCGCATTTTCAATTTCTGTCCTCTGATTAAATCATGGATGAGTTAATTAGAGGTTCCTATAGTACAAAATTAAGAGTTTTTATCGTGGTAACGTATTCCAGAAAGCTCATCTAACAATTTTTGCGTTCTAAGATCATCGGCTTTAGTTAGATCTTGTTTGATAGACTCAATCAGCTCTTCAATTTTAAGGCGTTTATGATGAAGTTTTGACCAATGACGCTCAGCCTTTACGGTCTGTTGTTCAATAATGGTTAAGTTTGCCTGCTGAGAATCCCGTAAATCAGTGAGCTGTTTTAAATAAGCGCGTTTGTTGACCAAATCCTGAATTGAGCCACCAGTGGTATTATCTAATTGATTGCGAAAATTTAAATAATAAGCTTCTATGGTCTTTTGTTGGTTTAAGTGACTCATAAGATGTTTTTTTTGCTCGTTATAAAGTTGCGCCGCTTTATTTTCGGCCTGTTCTGCCATTTTCAATAATAGAATAAATCGATCTAATTTTGACATAAATAACAACTAAATACGCGTGCAAAAAACTTGTTTATTGTGAATTATGTATCAAGAATACATTAATGAAAACTTTGATTAATTTCATAATAAGCTAGTGAAAGCCTGCTTATCTAAGTATCAGTTTCTGTAGATAACTTAAAAAATAAATCATTTAAAAAACGGAACAATTTAGAGTAGGAAACTCTGATTAACCAGAATTTCTCGCCACACAAGGACCTGTCGCCAATTTCAAGAACGGTAAGTGATTGAAATTGAGAAGAAATTGGAAATCGCATTGTCAATTTCTGTTCTCTAATTAAATCATGGATGAGTTAATCAGAGGTGCCAATAATAGGTCAGGACGCCATTAACTGCGATAACATTGTCATTGAATGTTCATAAGTAATATTAGTCTGAACAGTTTGAATAATAAATTCTCTTAGTTGTGGTCGAATTTTAATGGCTAAATCAATGGTTGCGTCGGCGCCATGGGTGTATGCACCAATGCTGATTAAATCTTTATTTTGTCGATACACAGATAATAAATGCTTAAATTTTTGCGCCGCCGCTAATTGAGATTGTGTAACAATGTTTGGCATAACTCGGCTAATGGATGCTTCGATATCAATCGCCGGATATTGTCCTTCTTCGGCTAAAGATCGCGATAACACAATATGTCCATCCAAAATTGCTCTGGCGCTATCCGCTATGGGGTCTTGTAAATCATCGCCTTCTGTTAAAACCGTGTAGATTGCGGTAATAGAACCTCCACCTTCGTCGGCATTACCGGCCCGCTCAACCAATTGTGGTAGTTTCGAAAATACCGACGGTGGATAGCCTTTGGTAGCAGGAGGTTCTCCCGTTGCTAAACCAATTTCACGCTGTGCTTGCGCGTAGCGCGTCAATGAATCCATAAGCAATAATACATTTTTACCTTGATCGCGATAATATTCGGCAACCCGAGTGGCTAATTGCGTGGCTCTTAATCGCATTAACGGTGGATCATCTGCCGGAGACGCAACTACCACAGAACGTGCTTTACCCACTTCACCCAAATTGTTCTCAATAAATTCTTTTACTTCACGACCGCGTTCGCCGATTAAACCAACCACAACGACATCGGCTTGTGTAAATCGTGTCATCATGCCAAGCAGAACACTTTTACCAACGCCACTGCCAGCAAATAAACCAATACGTTGACCTCTACCAATGGTTAGTAATGCATTAATGGCTTTTATACCAACGTCTAAAGGATCTTTAATGACTGCGCGCGATAGAGGATTAATTAATTTCGCCTCAAAATCAACGTATTCCGATACCGGCCACATGGGTTTACCGTCTAAAGGCTGACCGAGTCCATTAATGACTCTGCCTAGTATTTCTGGGCCAATTTTGATTCCCATTCGGTGAGGTAAAGGCACAACTTTAGCACCCGGTTTTAATCCCGAGAGACTGTCTATGGGCATTAAAAATGTTTTACCTTCAGAAAAGCCTACAACTTCTGCTTCTATTTTACGATTTTCATCAACAATAATTTCACATTGTTGACCGAGATTAGCACTAATGCCAACGGCTTCAATGGTGGTGCCAACAACGCGAATTAATTTACCAACCGCAACGGGTATTCTCGGTGCGATGTGTTTGGGTTGAAACGATTGGAGTTGATTTAAAAGCGTTGAATATACCATCTTAAACACCATCACTTTTTAACATAAAACCACTTAATGACTGGCAAATTCTTTATTCAGAAATTTTTCGATGGTATCGTTAATACGGGTTTCCACCGTTGAATCCACACTACTGTCTTCGGTTATTATACGGCAGCCGCCCGCTGTTATTTTTTCATCGGCGACTAAATTCCAAGATTTATGCTCACTCCGCTCGGCAATAAACGTTAAATCACCCGGATTAACTAATATTGTTTTAGCTTGTTTACTGTCGCCAATAATTTGTAGCGACTCCTCAATTAAATCGGTAAGTGCAGTATTTGGTATGCTAAGTTCTTTGCGAGTTATATTGGTTACCAGTGTAACAACCGTATTTAGCAGTGTTTGTAATATAGCGTCTTCTTGTTGACTTAAAGATTGGGAGAGATTTTCGGTAAGAGTTTTTAGCGCATTACAGCTTTTTTCAATGTCTGGTTGGTATTGGTCGTCGATTTGTTTTTTTCCACTTTCTAAACCGTGTGCTTCGCCTTTTTCAAATCCTTTTTGATACGCATCCAACTCTACGCTGCGTCTTAATTCCTCCAACTCTTGAGCGCTGGGAATTTTCAACTCGTTGTCGTCAACGTCTTCAACAGATTCTTCTACTTCGTCACCATCTTCAACCAATTCGTCCTGTGAAGAAATTAGAGAATCTTCGGAATTATCGAGTTTTTCGTCGCCGGGCGCTTTGACTTCAGAGTTAGGGGCAAGCCCACCTTTTTTCTCTGATAATGAAGATTTTTTTGCAGATTCTTTTTTATTAATTCTTTGCTTAACTTTTTGCAAGTTATAAATTACATGATGTGTTTCGGAATCAAACTCAGGAGCATTCCACGCATCCCATACCGCACTGTTTGTTTCAAGTGAAACAACTTCTTTACTGGCCTTGGACTTATCACTGTTTGGCACTGGTATTTTTCATCCTTACAACATTTGCTCACCGCCAGCGCCAAGATTAATTTCTCCCGCGTCGGCCATGCGTCTTGCAATGATTAAAATTTCTTTTTGTGCATTTTCAACTTCTGATAATTTAACAGGACCCTTAGCGTCTAAATCGTCACGCAGTAGTTCTGCGGCGCGTTTTGACATGTTATTGAATATTTTCTCTTTAAGTACATCATCTGCACCTTTAAGAGCAATAATAAGAATATCCGACGACACTTCTCGCAACAAAGATTGAATACCTTTGTCATCGACATCTACAAGATTATCGAAGACAAACATTAAATCTTGAATTTGTGTACCTAAGTCTTCATCAACCTCGGTGATAGATTCAAGTAGTTCGTTAGCCATGCTACTGTCAAGATTGTTAACAATTTCTGCGGCAACTTTAACGCCACCCATGGTTTTAGTTTGCGAACCGGCGCTACCGGAAAATTGTTTTTCGAGAATATTATTTAATTCTTGCAAGGCGCTGGGTTGTACCGTATCTAATGCCGCCACACGCATCATGATATCCATACGCACATTTTCTTTAAAATACGACAAGATTTCGGCGGATTGGTCAGCGTCTAAATACGCTATAACAATGGCTTGAATTTGTGGATGCTCGTTGCGAATAATATCGGCAACGGAGCGTGCTTCCATCCATTTTAAAGTATCTAAACCGGTGGTATTACCACCTAATAAAATCCGATCAATTAAACCGTTGGCTTTGTCTTCGCCTAAAGCCGTCACCAACATATTGCGAATATAACCATCGGCACCCATACCAAGTCCGGTTAGGGTTCTTACTTCGGTAAGAAAATTCGATAATACTGCTTCAACTTCTGCCTGTTGAACATTACTTAGTTGGCTCATTGCTGTGCCAAGTTTTTGTACTTCTTTAGGACCCAGGTGTTTTAAAATTTCTGCGGCATCGGCCTCGCCTAAGCTCATCAATAAAACGGCAGCCTGTTCTAGTTTGGTTCGGTTACTTTCCGCTGGGACTTTGGCATCAGCCATCTTCGTTAATCCAACCTTTAATTACTAAGGCAACACGTCCGGCATCTTCGGCAATAATTCCACGAATTGCGTTGAGTTGTTGTTCAAAATTCTCATCGGGACTGGGTAATGCCAGAGCATCACCACCGGTTAAAGTCACGGTTTCATCAGACAATGCGTCAAAGGCTTCAAGACCGGAGGCTTCGAGCGCAGCTAATTCTCTCGCCTCTTCTTCTTGTTTGGCTTTTAGACCAGAACCGGCCAAACTTTTTAATACAGGTCGTAATAATCCTAATAATAAAGCAAGAATAATTAATAACCCGACGACTTGTTTCGCAATACCCAGGAACCAAGGTTGCTCCCATATGGGAAGTTCATAACTCACTTCGTCGCGAATACCGGAGAAGGGACTGTTAATTACATTAACGCTATCGCCTCGTACCGCCGAAAAACCAATGCTATCGCGTACCAGTATAGTTAATCTTTCCAGTTCTTCTTGAGTCCAAGGTTGTGATTGCACTTCTCCAGTTTCTGCGTTAACAATATTTTTATCGTCAACAACCACGGCTACTGTTAAGCGCTTTACCTTGCCTAATTGATGTCGGGTGTAGCTTATGGTCCGATCTAATTCAAAATTACGCGTTGCTTGTTTACGAGTATTACTGGGTGGCGTTTGTTGGGTTGGGTCTTGTGGATTTGCTTGCTCTGGCGCTTGGGCATCGCCCGGCGGTTGATTACTTAATGCCCCCGGAATTCCAGCAATAATTTCTGAGCCAACACGCTGTTCATCAAGTGTTTGTTCACTGCGTACTGCACCTAAGTCTGGGTTGTAAATTTCATCGGCTTGTTCAATTTCGGTAAAATCAACGTCTGCGCTAATTTCTGCACGATAATTTCCGCTACCCACCAACGGATTTAAAATACCATTAACGCGGGCAATTAAATCGTTTTCAAGCTCACGGGTGTATTCCCGTTGACGAGCAGCCTCAACCAGTTCTGCCATTTCTTCACCGGTTGTTAATAAATTACCCTTTTGATCAACAACAGTTACGTCATCTAATTGTAATTCCGGAATGCTCGAAGCAACTAAATTAGCAATGGCTTTTACTTGTTCGTGTTTTAATCCTCTGCCCGGAAATAGCTCCAAAAAGACCGACGCCGTCGGTTTTCTGGCGTTGCGAACAAAGACCGATTCTTTAGGAATGGCTAAATGGACACGCGCAGCCCTAACGCTGTTAATGCTGGTGATTGTTTTCGCAAGTTCACCTTCTAGGCTGCGTTTGTAGCGAGCACCTTCCATAAATTGGCTAGTGCCCAAAGGTTGTTCTTGATCCAATAATTCAAAGCCAACCGATGCTTCACCGGGAATGCCCGCCTCGGCGAGTTTTAAACGTGCTTTGTGTACATCGTCTGCCGCAACCAACAGGGCGCTGGTGTTGGGATCGACCTTAAAGCGAATGTCGTTATATTCTAATATTTCCACCACTTCCGCAGAGTCTAAGCGATCTAAACTGCCATACAGCGGGCGAAAATCTTCTTTTTGCGTCCACAATACCACCGCAAAACCAATGGCGACGCTTGCCGCCAAGCCGACCATAAGACCAGCTTGGCGAATTAAATTTAAATTATTGAACCCTTCTAATAAATTATTAGATGCGGGCGAACTGTTCATTGACGCGCTTGTAGTTTCTGCCATTTCAAATACTCACATCACCGCTTAAATGGCCATATTCATAATTTCTTGATAAGCCTCAACAACCTTATTACGAACTTGTAAGGTTGCCTGAAAACCGATTTTAGCCTTTTCGCTTGCGATCATTACATCGGCAATGTCTACCGACTCGTCACCCATTGCATAAGCGTTTGATAAGGCTCCTGATTGATGTTGTAAACTGTTTACAGAATCAATTGCTTGGGCAAAAAGCTCATTAAATGCAGGGGCCTGTGCTTGATTAACCGAAGTGACACTGTCTTTAACGTCTAAGGCTACGTGATTAATATCTGGGACTTGCACCTGTGAGCGCATGTCTCGCATGTTAACCAGCAACTGTTGAATATCAGGTCGATTAGAAACATTCACAGTAAAAACCTTCCTCGTAAGTATCACTAAAATGATCAATTCATTGACGTGAATCTGCCAATAAACTGTCAATTCACCACTACTGACAGAAAGAGCACAATTTGGGCCATTCAAATGATCGATGTTTCTCTCTTAGAAGGGCTTATTAATTTGAAGCCATCAACAACTCGAATGGCAGAGTTAAAGAATTAAATAACGGTTAGAAATTAAAAATGTAATACCTCGAAAATGGTAATATCCGTTTTTGCCCGCCGACCAAACCAGAAATACAGTAATGGAATATGCCATGATTTCTTTATGGCAACCAATACGAATATAAATAATCAATCTACACTTAATTGAATGGCTATAGACAGCATGGACTATAGAAATCTAATAAAAAATTAATAATAAATATTCGCCTATAAAGCGGCACATAGATTGGTTTTATTACGAGTAAAATAATGATTCTTAAAAAACGATTGATGTTGTGGAGTTGTTTAATGGGCATAGTGCCCTGTTTTGTTATTGGCTTTACTGCTTTATGGATAAGTAGCCAAGCTCTTGAAGAAACGTCGTTCGCACACTTAGAAGCTGTGCGTGAAGAGAAAAAATCTTCAGTAAATCGATATTTAAACTCGATATTTTCTCAAGTTTCTTTAATGACCAAAGACCCATTTATTATAGAAGAATCGGCTCATATTATTGAGGCCTACAATCGTTTCATTAACGATTTAGATAACAAGGCCGGGAGTATTGACGAAGCTCGGCGACGTCTCGAAAAAAACTATCAAGATAATTTTTTGCCAGAATTTAAACGTCAAAACCCTTCAGAAATATTGCCAAAAGTCAGCGATTTACTTGGTAAACTTGACGATAAAGGCATTCTGCTCCAAGACGCTTATATAGCGCAAAATTCAAATCCACTCGGTCATAAAGATCTTTTAGCTAAAAGTGCTCTTTATCCTGTGTACGATCAGGTTCATGCTCGCCTTCATCCTAGTTTGAGTGAAGTACGTGCGGAATTGGAGTACTACGATATTTTTATCGTTCATCCAAAATCTGGCGACATTGTTTATACGGTCTTTAAAGAAATTGACTTTGCAACTTCGCTAAAATCAGGTCCCTATGCGCAAAGTGGTCTTGGAGACGCTTTTCGTCTAGCAATGAACAATAAACGCGATCAAAATCCTGTAATTCAAGACTTTTCTCATTATTTACCATCTTATAACGCACCGACTGGATTTGTTGCGCAACCAATATTTAATCAATCCGAAATGGTTGCAGTATTAATTGTTCAATTTCCGCTCAGTAGACTTAATGCCATTATGCAAGAACGGCCAGGTATGGGAGAGACGGGTGAAAGCTATCTGGTGGGTTCTGACAGACTCATGCGTTCGGATTCTTATTTTGATCCTAAAAGCCATTCGGTTATTGCGTCGTTCGCGAATCCAACATTAGGCTCTGTAAATACCGATGCGGTTACGCGAGCAATCAACGGCGAAACCGGATTGGATATCATCATTGACTACAACGGTAACCTGGTATTATCGGCCTACTCGCCCTTAAACGTTGCAGGCTTAAATTGGGTTATTTTATCGGAAATAGATAAATCCGAAGCTTTTGCTCATAGCTATTTACTGACTAACATTTCTGTGGCTATTTTAGCAATAGCACTTGTGGTAATTATTATTGCTTCTAATTTTTTAGCAAAATCAATTACCAAACCCTTGGGAGGCGAACCCGAAGAATTGGTAAAAATCGCAGACTTGGTTGCACGAGGTAACCTAGCCTATGCCTTTGATAAAAATGCTGCACCCAACAGTATATACAGCTCTATGGCAACCATGAGTAACCATTTAAGAGAGTTAGTGGGCAAAATATTAGATTCCGCAACCGGGCAAGCAGCCGCATCCGATCAACTCGCGCAAATTACGGTATCAACAACATCTAATTTTCATGCCCAAAATAAAGGTACCGCGCAAATAGCAGATGCTATTGGAAAAATGAATGAAACTGTGGTTGAAGTTTCGGACAATACACAAAAGGCGGTTACTATTGTTCGTGATGCAAAACAAGAATTAGAACACAGTGTTGATGAAGTTTTTCAAACCACGCGCGATATGCGCGAAGTGGCTAATTTTTTAAATCAAACACAAGCGACTTCAAGCCAGCTCACAGAACGCGTCAACAATATTACTGTGGTTGTGAATACCATTAGAGGCATTGCCGAACAAACCAATTTATTGGCGTTAAATGCCGCCATAGAAGCAGCCCGAGCCGGTGAACAAGGACGAGGATTTGCGGTGGTTGCCGATGAAGTTCGAAGCCTTGCCAAAAACACTCGCGAAGAAACAGAAACCATTGCCAGTATTGTGGAGGCGTTACAAAAAGTTTCGTCTCAAACCGGGCAAGTGGTATCCAGTAGTGTGACACAAGCAAATGCCGTATCGGAACGAGCACAGCATACGGTAGAAAGTTTACGCAAAGTAGTTTCATCGGTTGAACACATAAATTCGATGATTTCGCAAATTGCCACAGCAACTGAACAACAATCTACAGTATCTGAAAATATCAGCCAAAGTGTAAATACCGTGCATAGTAAATCCGCCGAAGCAAGCCAAGCAATTGATGAAATTTCTTCGGCAACGGAAGAATTAGCCGAAAGAGCTAATTTACTTCAGGAATTAACCAAACGTTTTAAGCTGTAGGAATCTCTGAGTAAGTCATTCTTAATTTAATTAATGAGCCTCCACCGGTAAGGCAACTTAATGTTTATACGTGCTTTTATTTATTAAGATTGGAATTAGCAACATATTTTTATGTCTTATGTCGTAAAAACCATTTAAATCGCAGTTAACTTTTTAATAGTAATGGTTTTTTACTTGGGCAATCTGCACATAAAATCTAAAATACTACTTTAGGAACCTCTGATTAACTCATCCATGATTTAATCAGAGGTTCCTTTAGCTTTTCTGGTGCTTAAAACTTCCGGTTTTTAAAAAAGCTAGAACCTGCTCAATAACCATAGGTTTGTTCATCATAAAACCGTGACTTATGGGTAAACAAATATGATCCGCTTCACCTGTAATTCGTGTGCTTGCAACCGTTACTTTACCGTCGTTAGGTTCTGGCAAAAATTTTTCTAGATACCAACCTTTATTAAGAGTTCCGGCAACAATACCCAGTTTAAAATTTACCGGGCCAAGTTGCGCTAAATATCCATCAGGCTTAGTTTCTAGCTGTAGGCCAGCAGGCCCATTAATAAAGATAAAACCCGGTAACCAACCGAGTTTATCGACTATTTCGCTGCCATGATTTGGCGGGCCAAGCATCACTACCCTATCAAGATTCTCGATGGTGTGTTTGCGCAAATATTCTCTGACTAAAATACCGCCCAGTGAATGGGTTACAAAACTGATTGGTGCGTCTTTTGGGCATTCTTTTAACGCGTTAGGAATTGCGATTTCTGCTAAATCTTCAATTTTATAATGACGAGAAGGATAACTCTGATTAATAACCCGATACCCTTCTTGCTTAAGATGTTTTTCTAATAATTTAAAACAACGCGCGGTTCGCCCTAAGCCATGCAATAAAATAACAACGCGCTGTAACTCTAAGTTTTCCATAAGTTTGTGTTTTTAATCGATTAACTGATAATTATGAACATACCACTTAGAATTAGTGTTCTTCAATTATTAAATGACTCGCCAAAAACTAAAAAACCCGCACAAGGCGGGTTTTTTTAGGCTTATTAAACAACAATTACTTGCTGTTTTCGGCTAGGAACATCCAAGTTTCTTGAACGGTGTCTGGTGTTAAAGAAACAGAAGTAATTTTTTGTTCCATTAACCATTTGGCAAGATCTGGATGGTCTGATGGGCCTTGACCACAAATACCTACGTATTTGCCCTGTGCACGACACGCATCAATAGCCATTTTAAGCATTTTCTTAACGGCTTCGTTACGTTCATCGAACAAGTGTGCAATCAAGCCAGAATCACGATCAAGACCAAGGGTTAGCTGAGTCATGTCGTTTGAACCGATTGAGAAACCATCGAAGTACTCAAGGAATTGATCGGCTAACAAGGCGTTAGAAGGCAATTCACACATCATGATGAGTTTTAAGCCGTCTTCACCGCGCTTCAAACCGTTATCAGCAAGAATTTGCTCAACGGCTTGGGCTTCGCTCAAGGTACGTACGAATGGAATCATCAACCATACGTTTTCAAGACCGAGTTCGTTACGAACTTTTTTCATGGCTTTGCATTCAAGCTCGAAACAATCGCGGAAGCTTTCTGCAACGTAGCGTGAAGCACCACGGAAACCGATCATTGGGTTTTCTTCTTCTGGCTCGTACTGACGGCCACCAACAAGGTTTGCGTATTCGTTCGATTTAAAGTCAGACATACGAACGATAACTTTGTTGGGGTAGAAAGACGCGGCAATAGTTGCCACACCTTCGACGATTTTCTCGATGTAGAAATCAACCGGCGATGGATAACCAGAGGTCATTGCATCGATGGTTTTCTTCAATTCATCGGTTTGAGCATCGTAATTTAATAACGCTTTAGGGTGAATGCCGATTTGACGGTTAATGATGAACTCTAAACGCGCCAAGCCAACACCTTTGTTTGGCAACATCGCAAAGCTCATGGCGCGATCTGGGTTAGCAACGTTCATCATGACATCCATTTCAAGCTCTGGCATGTCGGTGGTATCGGTAGAAATCACTTCGAATTCTAATAAACCTGCCCAGATATTACCGGTGTCACCCTCAGCACAGCTAACGGTTACTTCGGTGCCGCTGGTTAAGCTGCTGGTTGCGTCTTCACAACCAACAACGGCAGGAATACCTAATTCACGCGCAATAATTGCTGCGTGACAAGTACGGCCACCACGATTGGTTACGATAGCCGCACAACGCTTCATTACCGGTTCCCAATCCGGATCGGTCATATCGGTAACCAATACGTCGCCTTCTTGAACCTGATCCATTTCTTCAAGGCCAGATACAACGCGTACTTTACCAGCACCAATTTTGTCGCCAATTGCACGACCAGAAGCCAACAGTTCGCTGGTTTCTTTAATGCGGTAGCGCTCCATTTTTTGGGTGCTCATTTGGCTGCGAACAGTTTCTGGACGCGCTTGAAGGATGTAGATTTTCTGATCATCGCCATCTTTACCCCACTCGATATCCATTGGACGACCGTAGTGTTTTTCGATGATCATCGCTTGCTTGGCAAGCTCTAGAATGTCTTCATCAGAGATAGAAAACTGAGTGCGTAGATCTTCTGGTACCGGTACAACTTCAACAGACTTACCTGCTTCCGCTTTGGCGCCATAAACCATTTTCGCTTTTTTAGAACCTAGAGTACGGCGAATAACGCTTTTAAAGCCTTTCTCTAACGTTGGTTTGTGTACGTAAAATTCGTCTGGGTTAACCGCACCCTGAACAACCATTTCACCCAAACCATAAGAAGAGGTAATGAACACCATATCACGGTGGCCAGATTCGGTATCAATAGTGAACATAACACCCGAGGCGCCGGTCTCACTGCGACACATGCGCTGAATACCCGCCGATAGCGCAACTTCTTTGTGATCGAAACCTTGGTGTACTCGATAAGAAATCGCACGGTCGTTAAACAACGAGGCAAATACTTCTTTTACAGAGTGAAGTACGTTTTCAATACCTCTAATGTTCAAGAAGGTTTCTTGCTGGCCTGCGAATGAGGCATCTGGTAAATCTTCTGCGGTTGCTGAAGAGCGGACGGCAACAGCAACGTCACCAATGTCGCCACACATTTCGGTGTAGGCGGCACGAATTGCTTGTTCTAGCTCAGGTGTTAACGGCGTTTCAACAACCCATTGACGGATTTGCTTGCCAGCTGCGGCTAAGGCGTTAACATCTTCAATATCGAGTTCATCCAGAACTTTGTGAATGCGATCGTCGATACCGCTTTGGCTTAAAAATGTTCGGAAAGCCTCCGCAGTGGTCGCAAAGCCGGTTGGTACTGAAACGCCCAAATCGGTTAGGTTACTAATCATTTCACCGAGTGAAGCATTTTTACCGCCGACTTTTTCAACGTCGTTCATACCCAACTTTTCGAAGGGAATTATCTGATCGATCACGTTATCTCCTCGTGTATATATTGCCAATAGGCGCAATAATAACAACTTAATTACTATTAACGAACTTTTTCAGACTTCACCAAGAGATTTACTCATGAGTACCCGATACGCCTTCTTTATTTCAGACAGCACCGGAATCACCTCTCAAACTCTTGGCAACGCCTTGTTACCGTTGTTTCAAGAAACAAAATTTCACAAAGTGCACCTGCCCTATACCGATAGCTTAGAAAAAGCTGATCAAGCAGTGCAACAAATCAACGAAGCCGCAGCCAAATCTGGCGAAAAACCGCTGATCTTCGATACTATCATGAACCCAGAAATTCGTGATCGAATTGCAGGGTCCGAAGGCTTTTTAATGGACATTATTGGCACCTTTTTACCTTCATTAGAAAAGGAACTAGGAGCAGTTTCGTCCTATCAAGCCGGCCAAAGTCATGAAAGCCCCTATGGCGAACGAGGCTTGATTCGGATGGACGCTGTTAATTTCGCCTTAGATAATGACGATGGCGCCAAAACAAAATATTACCCGTCCGCCGATGTTATTTTGATCGGTGTCTCGCGCAGTGCTAAAACACCAACTTGTTTATATATAGCCATGCAGCACGGCATTTTCGCAGCAAACTACCCTATTACGGAAGAGGATTTACGGAAAAACGAACTTCCAAAAATACTGCGTGAGCATAAAAATAAATTATTTGGCTTAAGTATCGATCCCGAACGCTTATCAAACATTCGCCATCAGCGCCGTGCCGATTCCCGTTATTCGTCCATAAAACAGTGTGAATGGGAAGTCAAAGAAGCGTTATACATGTATCGCGCTCTTGGTATTCCATGGATTGACACAACTGCAATTTCGGTTGAAGAAATCGCCACCCGAATAATTATGGAAAAAAATCTACAACGTCGCGTTTAACAATATGTTTTTGTAACTTGCGTCTACTTATATTGAAAGAACCGCTTGCGCTTAGCTACTGGCTCGATTAAAGCGGTTTTTTGATCGATAAATCTGACTTGCTCACATAAATTTAATGTCAGCAGTCTTAAACATAAAAACTACGTTGCTGGCATTCTTAATTTTGGAATAACCGTTTGTTTAACGTAAATCAACTTACAAGCTGACAATAGAAAACTCTCAATAGAAAACTCTGATTAACACGGAGTTTTCAACGACACCAATGGTTCACCATCAATTTCAATCACAACCAGTGCTTGAAATTGTATAAAAATTGGAAATCGTATTTTCAATTTCTGCCCTAGCTTGAATCACAAAAGAGTTAATCGGAGGTTCCTATAGGTTTAATTTGACTGTATTTACATTACCGTTTTTCTATTCATAAACCTAGTAGTCGAACCCTGTTATCTCTCTATTTTGAGCACAAAATAAAACAATCTCAGCAATAAAAATTATTAAAACATCAACGTAAACAATGAAATCTCACCAATAAATTTATCGCAAATTAACATCAACTTTCCAATAATGAATTATCCAAAGATTTTAGCGTTAAACTTACTAACATACGAAAAACCCGCCTAACATACGAAAAACCTGAATCGTTAGAATCACCATTACAACGTTGATAAGCACAAAAATTTAACAGGTCTCAATTTTTTGTTACAAATTTTTGTTTTTCTGTTACCAAGTTCGTAACCACCATAGTTTGTATTTAACGTAGCTAGCAACAACCAGTTTGCTGTCGCAAAACGGCGCCTTCTTTTATGTATGCGTAGATTTATAAAATTTTGTAAAAAACACACAATCATTTATTTTTTTACAATTTTATTTTAAATAAATAACCACCATAAATATTTATTGTTACCAATACGCACAACCAAAAATCACTTAGTACAGCGGAAGATTATCTGACTTCATATACGTAAAATGCGCCCGTTTTAAGGTGTAACACCGCATTTCTTTGATTATATTTCAAACACTGCCCAAGCTAATTTTTGCGACTGGAGCTTTAACACTCAAAATGTTTACCAACTTTTAACAATTCTAATTTTGGGAAATTTTTTAAACAGTTGACGTTGAGTTGATGTGATATTTGCAAACAGATCATTGAAAGGATTGGGATTGGGGTTGAGATTGTGTTGCTCGTTCCCAACGGATTTTTCCATCAGGTTAACAGAACAATGCTCGAAGCCACTAATCATATAACGTAAGACCAATATGATTAGAGCGACTACTTATTAACTACTATTGTTTTATTAACGACTGTTGTTATCAACGACTGTTGTTATCAACAACTATTGCTGGTCACTAATTACTGCTGCCAGGTAGTAAAACAGGGATTGTGATACAAAATAGAGGTTGATTTCTAATCGCATTACCCCAATGCTTAGTAAATTCGCTTAATTTATTGAAATCAATTCTCAAGTGGCACTCAAGCATGACAAATCTGCACCCAACAAAACTGCCTGTATTAAACGCCTCAGCAAACGGAACACCGCTTTTCGTCGTCCATAAAAAGAACTATCCATCGTGGCTCGAAGAACAAAATAGCTTCACAAAGAATTGGATAAAATCGACGGGTTATAAAGGCGACGGCTTAGTAGTAATTCCTAACGCCAATGGTGAGTTAGATAAGGCCTTATTCAGCACCGATACCGATGATCAATTCTGCGCCGGGGAGTTGTATAATCTTCTGCCTGAGGGCGAGTTTAACGCGCTTAGCGACTCGAAATCGGTACTTGAAAAAGTCGCCTTTGGTTTTTTACTGGGTGGTTACCAGTTTTCAAAATTCAAATCCAAAGATAAAACCAGTAAAGCTGTTACCTTAAATATTGACGACGCCGATGTCGTATCTGTAGCGAAAACTTATGCGCAATCGGTATTTATCACCCGAGATCTGATTAATACGCCAGCCGATAGCATGATGCCCGAGCACTTAGCGGCAACCTCAAATGCGTTGGCCACCGAATACGGCGGCGCCTGCCGACAAATTGTTGGGGAAGATCTTCTGGATGAAAACTACCCAACGATTTATACCGTTGGCAGAGCCAGCTCCCACCCATCTCAGCTAATTGATTTACACTGGGGCAGTGTTAACAATCCTAAGGTTACCTTGATTGGTAAAGGTGTGTGTTTCGACAGTGGCGGTTTGGATATTAAACCGTCATCAGCCATGCGTTTTATGAAAAAAGACATGGGTGGTGCCGCTCACGTTTTAGGATTAGCCAATCTTATCATGGCGGCGAAATTACCGATTCACCTGCGAGTTATGGTACCTGCGGTCGAAAATGCGGTTTCCGGTAACGCATTTCGACCGGGCGATGTAATTACTACGCGCAAAGGCATTACCGTAGAAATCGATAATACCGACGCCGAGGGCAGACTGGTCCTGTGTGACGCACTCGCAGAAGCTAATAACGATCAACCCGAACTCATTATTGATTTTGCGACTTTAACAGGTGCCTGTCGTGTAGCACTGGGGACAGAACTGCCCGGCATGTTTTCAACTTCCAGCAATGTTGCTAATGGCATAAAAGAAGCCGGTGAAAACTGTGGCGACCCAGTTTGGGAATTGCCACTGCACAAACCCTACAAGGCATTACTCAACAGTGAAGTGGCAGATATTACTAATTGCGCAACCTCGCCGTTTGGCGGCGCAATTACGGCGGCGCTATTCCTTCAAGAGTTTGTTGACGAGAATATAGACTGGGTTCACTTTGATGTAATGGCGTGGAACAACCGCAAATTACCGGGAAGACCCACCGGCGGCGAAGCAATGGGTATAAGAGCAGTTTTCGAATACCTCAAAGCTCGTTTTCAACCATAATGTAGCGGTTAAGAAAGTATTCAATACCAAAAGGAGTCGATACAAGGCTCCTTTCTAGTGTTGATAGTTTTTAACGTATCAATAAAAAAATGTTCGTTTCTAGACGTGTCTAAAACACAATTTTAAAATCACTGTCGGATTTTAAACACTACTCTTTATAAGATTACTTAACAGTTAACAACCCAACTACTATAAACTCGCTGAATTACTCTCAACAAAACTATAGGAACCTCTGATTAACTCATCCATGATTTAATCAGAGGACAGAAATTGAAAATGCGATTTCCAATTTCTTCACAATTTCAATCACTTACCACTCTTGAAATTGGCGACACATCCTTGTGTCGCGAGAAACTCTAGGTTAATCAGAGTTTCCTATAAATTTGTTCTTACATTTCAATAAGTTAAATTGATAATCACAAATGTAGGACACTATTTATTCATTATTTATTCATTTAGTTTATCTTATTTATTAACTGTAGAGAAACCTTCAAAGTTAAAATTCGCTAAAAACTATTTAACCAAAACTTCTTAAATTCATGTATTTATCCAAGCAGAATTATTTAAACGTAATAAAAATAGTGTTTTTATTTTAGAGGTTGTTCAATCAAAATCGTTAGTGTTAATAAAAATTCACACCTCAAAATACATACAACCCTATGTTTTTATTGAATTTTTAATAAAATACAGACCATAAATAGAATTTTGCAAAAAAGAAAAATAAATTATCAAATATGATAACTATCAACAAAAAAAGTAGAGCCAAAGATTGAATGGAAGATTACAAAAAGTGATGTAAAAGCGTGTAAATTTTTAGTAATGCAACTGAAACAAAAAATATCAGCAAGCCAAATTACAATTATTGCTACATAACTTAAAAAATTAAGTCAATAGCAGAAATCCCCAGAGTTATGATTTAACTCCAGGGATTAAAATAAGCGCCGTGTATTTTGAGTTAGTTTTAAAAGATATTAAGCGGCAGAATCTAGCTGGTAGCCAATTTTTCGAGACTGATCTTTAATTTTAAACTCTTCAGCCAAGCCTGCACTCGCGTCAAAATAACGCAGACCACTCATATGGCGAAAGCTTTCTTTCTTTTGCTCAAACCAGTCACTTTCAAACACTACTTCAACTTCGTTAAGTGGTGCGTAGTGGCTAATTGGATGATCATCGTCGATTTGAAACCAATACAAATCGCAGCCATCAACTGTGTATTCTAGACCGCGATTGATTAATCCTTCAACCAAGTTTTTTAAAGCTGGATCACGTTTTTCAATTGCCGCATTGATGACAGTAGAATTATTTAAATCAAAAGCCAACTGACCGTGATGAAACTTACGCAAACGTACAGCAATATGTTTTAGCATTGATTTCTCTTACACTATTTTTAATCAATTTATTTTATTTAGCGGGAATATTCCCACCCATTCGAATTGATAATTCGTGAAAATACATTCACTTAAATTGCATTTAAATAAAACACGCAACAAGGAAAAATAATCGTCGATTGGTAACCAATGAAAGGTTAAAGCGTAGAATCGCCTGAAAAACCAACCGCTTGATCTAGAAAGACCGAAACTGTAGAACTCGTAAACGAGAAATATACGCAATTATTGAATTCATAGCCAAAAGATTGATGACAAAAGATGAAGGCAGAGTAGTATTCAAGCGCATACTTGCTTTATTATAACCAAATAACATCAAGAAGGAAGAGTTTAATCTCAATTAAATGGCCCTAACTTGATAAATTTTTCGTTTATATAAGAAAATATATCTGCAAACGGTCAAATTGCCAGCAGACAAACGTAAATTTCGATTCACAAGATAAATATAGTAAACAGTTTGATAACACTTATGTCCAAATTGACGCATTTAAATAATCAAGGCGAAGCTCACATGGTTGATGTGAGTGAAAAACAAAATTCAAAACGCACTGCAATTGCACAAAGCATCGTGAATACAACTGAAGAGGTTATAAACCTCATCGAAACTAACAGTTTAAAAAAAGGGGATGTATTAGCCGTTGCAAGAATTGCCGGTATTCAAGCAGCAAAAAAGACATCCGAGCTTATTCCGTTATGCCACCCTCTTATGATTTCCTCTACCGAAATTCACACAGAAATTTTACGAGAAACATACCAAATAAAGATCACTGCCACGTGTAAAATAAACGGACAAACTGGCGTAGAAATGGAAGCATTGACCGCTGCCAGCATTGCCGCGCTTACCGTTTACGATATGTGCAAAGCTGTTGATAAATCTATGACCATTAACGATACCAAATTACTTGAAAAACACGGCGGTAAATCTGGAAGCTGGAATGCTGCTAACTGAGAATTTCTTTGATGATTAAAATTTTATTCTTCGCTCGGCTTAAAGACCAATTAAATTGCTCAGGACTCAACTTAGAAATAAACGATCTTGATAATCAAAGTTCTATAACCATCCGCAAGCTACTGGACTATTTATTCAATAAAAATCCGTCTTGGCAATCAACTTTTGAACACCAACAGGTGTTTATAGCTGTCAATCAAGAAATTGTTGGACGCGAAACAACAATAAAAGATGGTGATGAAGTTGCTTTTTTCCCACCGGTAACCGGCGGGTAAGATATCAAAAGCTACTTTAAAAAATTTAATGTTTTGACATTCTACTGAGATAAACTCTCTAACTTACCCAACTACCACTAAATTGACATGATTAATATACACATTCAAGAAGCTGACTTTGATCACTCCGAATTATATAACGGTTTACGATCAGCAAACACACCGCCAGGAGCTGTAGTCACCTTCACGGGTTTAGTTAGAGATTTTTCCAGCCATGGCGATGTTCAGGCTATTTATCTTGAACATTACCCAGCAATGACCGAGAAGACACTGCACAAAATTGCCGTGACCGCTCAAGAACGTTGGCAATTAGAAAATATCGTTATTGTACACAGAGTCGGGAAAATTACCGCCAGAGAGCAAATTGTATTTGTGGGTGTTGCAAGTTTACATCGCAAAGAAGCATTCCAAGCCTGCGAGTACATCATGGACTACCTGAAAAACGACGCCCCCTTCTGGAAAAAAGAAATTACGCCAACCCACGAACTTTGGGTAGAAAATAAAAAGAGTGACAGTGAAGCGTTGGATAAATGGCGTTAAATTTACAACGAATTCCGAACAATCTAACTCCAATAAATCTAACTACAACAAATCTAACTACAACAAATCTAACTACAACAAATCAAACTCTGAGACATCTAAAACTCTTAATAAATTATTTACTAATGCTTTAGTAGTGCAAAATAGTAGTACATAAAATAAAAGTGTAAAAACAGCCACACAAAACAAGTAACAAAAAGCTAGGCAAAAAACTCTTATGCTACGCTCTTTTATTTTTAATAAAAAACCAACTTCTCATGAAACAAGTTAATGGTATCAGCTGTTAGTACAAACCAGAAAGATAAGATCCAGAAAAATAAGATATCTAGACACTACGCTTTAGCAGCTTTAAAAAACAAAAGTATTAGCTTAGAAAATCCCACACTGCAGTAAAACCCTAGCCCTTTACCTAAAATACATCCCATTACTTTAATAACACAACCAGGGTCAGGCCATCTCATACTCGATATAAACTTAATAATTAAGCATCTAATAAAAGTCGATTATCAGTCAGGTATTTTTTTATTAACGCACTTTTCAATTAATTAGATATAAAACACTGCTTCTTATAAGTTGATGACCAGCTGAAAATAATTTACAAACATAAAAAAAACATATTAAGATATTTAAATCATTCACAAATAATGACTTCTGTAGAACCACCAGCAGCTCACATAAAAACAGACATAAAGTTTTTAGACATTAGGTTTTCAGACACCAACCCTTGCAAATGCATCAGATATTGTCATTCAGTAAATTTCTTAAAAAACTTGTTTTATAATTATTTTAAGATTAATAAGTCTTGTATCATCATCAATTCACTTATCTTTCATTTAATCAAAAAATGAAAGTGAACAAAGAAGTCATCGGTTTCTTGAAAACCTCATTCCTTGATAGTCACCAACATTGATAACTTTTTCCTCAGCTGCCAAATACTCGAAGCAAATAATGACTATCTTAGCGATTACAGCCTATGAAGATTACCGTTTGCTTCGATAAAATGAGAAACATTATCGTCAGTTTTATGATGAAGTGATCCAAGAATAGGCAACTTAAGAATAAGGACAATATAACCTTTTATCGTTCAGTGTAGTCGAAAATGCTCTAGAAAATACTGTGATAGAGAGCCTCTAACGCGCTTATTTATAATGGCTAATTAGGGATAATTTTCATGAAAACACAGACTTTGTTGAAAAGAACTTTTTATTAACTGCAAAGTCAAAATTTGTGGGCTATTATAGCTCTCAGGCCATGGTTCTGGTTGAGATTAATTATCTTTGTCTGTTTTAGTCCTAATTCGGGTTAACAGACACTGATTTTTCATCCTAAAGTACCATGTTTTTAGTGAATTCACTTTCCTATTATTGTGATGTCTTCGGACTTCATTTATATAACAAAAAACGAGGTAATTATCATGTGGACTAAACCAGCTTTCCAAGATATGCGCATCGGCTTCGAAGTTACTATGTACTTCGCAAACCGTTAATAAACCGAACTTGGTTTAGGTGGTGGTGTTTTGAGCAGTAATACCACCACTGATCCTTTTCAAAAAATACTGCCCTATCAGTCTCGTCAATTCAGTATCTTTAAAACACAGATGTTTAACGATACACGGTTACTTAACTCAGCATTTTATTTCACGATGACTGAGAATAAATAACAATTCTACCGATGAGCTCTTCTATAAAAACTACAATAATTAACATTGAGCTATTTCAAATCAGATTTCCCAATTTTCTTGCGCTTAGAATCTCTATATTCTCTGTTACTTCTATGAATAAGAAAACCGAAATTAACGTACAAATGTTTGGTCTGTATTTATGAAAATTCATGTTCTTGGGTCCGCAGCCGGCGGAGGCTTCCCTCAATGGAATTGCAATTGCGCGAACTGTAAAGGCTATCGCGACGGTACTTTGAATGCGAAAGCACGAACTCAGTCTTCCATTGCCATCAGTGACGACGGTATCGACTGGATTCTATTTAATACCTCCCCAGACATTCTTACTCAACTTGCAAATTTTAAAGCCATGCAACCTGCTCGCGCGATTCGCGATACGGGTATTGCGGGTATTGTGTTAATGGACAGTCAAATAGACCATACAACTGGCCTATTAATGTTGCGAGAAGGTTGCCCACATGAGTTGTGGTGTACCGACATGGTCTATCAAGACCTAACCACAGGATTCCCTGTTTTCAATATGCTTAAACACTGGAACGGTGGTTTAAACAGACACACCATCAATATTGAAGACGGCAAAAACAGTTTTGAAGTGTCTAAAGTACCTAATGTACGCATGACGGCAATTCCACTGCTAAGCAGCGCGCCGCCCTATTCACCGCATCGTGGCAATCCACATCCGGGTGATAACATTGGTATTTTGGTTGAAAATCTGCGTAACAATAAAACGCTTTTCTACGCACCGGGTCTTGGCAAAATTGAAGATCATTTAAAGCCAATCATGGAAAACGCTGATTGTTTATTAGTGGATGGAACACTCTGGCAAGAAGACGAAATGATTGTTGCAGGTGTTGGCGATAAGCTCGGCGTTACCATGGGTCATTTACCGCAATTCGGTGAAAATGGCATGCTTAATTATTTAGATACTTTAAATAAGCCTCGTAAAATTTTGATCCATATAAACAACACCAACCCAATTCTCGATGAAGATTCGCACCAGCGACAAATTTTAAAAGAACATAATGTTGAAGTCGCTTTTGACGGCTTAGAGTTCGAACTTTAAGTTTGCTCTTAGCTATTAGAATCCAACTTATTTAGAGATAAAAAGAGGCTAATATGACTGATCAAAGCCCAGCGCCCATGAGCACAGAAGAATTTGAGCAAGCGCTAAAAGCGAAAGGTGCCTTCTATCACACCCAACACCCTTATCACATTGCCATGTACGACGGCAGTTGTACGCCCGAACAAATTCGTGGTTGGGTAGCAAACCGGTTTTATTACCAAGTACGAATTCCGGTAAAAGACGCGGCAATTCTTGCCAACTGCAATGATAGAGATACCCGAAGAGAGTGGATTCAACGCATTCTCGACCACGACGGCCACGGTGGTGCCATCGGCGGTATTGAAGCTTGGCTGCGTTTAGGTGAAGCGGTCGGCTTAAAGCGAGAGGAAATTCTCTCTCACGAGCATGTATTACCCGGCGTTCGTTTTGCAGTAGATGCCTATGTGAATTTCGCACGTCGCGCTTGCTGGCAAGAAGCGGCTGCGTCATCGCTTACCGAATTGTTCGCACCAACCATTCACCAAAATCGTTTAGATACCTGGCCTAAGCACTATCCTTGGATTAAAGAAGAAGGTTATCAATACTTTCGCCAGCGCTTAAGCGAAGCTCGCCGCGATGTGGAACACGGTTTAAGTATTACCCTAGATTATTTTAAGACTCGTGAGCAGCAAGAACGTATTCTTGAAATTTTGCAGTTTAAGTTAGATGTTTTGTGGACCATGCTCGACGCCATGACCATGGCCTATGAATACAATCGTCCGCCCTATCACACGGTGACATCCGAGCGTGTTTATCACAAAGGTTTAGGACAATGATTGATCAAATTCCAGCGCTTGAAACGCTTTTTCGTTTTCAGTGGGAGGAAGCTCAGCAGGCTTACGTGCTGCTTTACCCAGAAGGCATGGTAAAGCTCAACGGCCCCGCCGGTGAGATTTTATCCGTGGTTGACGGTCAGCGAACCACCCAAGAAATCATCGACTTATTGAACGAAAAATATCCTGATGCAGGAGGCGTCGATAACGACGTTATGGAGTTCATGAAAGAAGCACAGAGCCAGCACTGGATTCGGTGGATTGAATCATGAGCGGCTCTTGCACCACCAAACCAACACCGCCCCAAACCCATGGGGCACCCTTCTGGTTGTTGGCGGAACTAACCTATCGCTGCCCACTTCAGTGCCCTTATTGCTCTAACCCCAAAGACTTTGCCGGTTACACCAACCGCGAGCTAACCACCGATCAATGGATTTCCGTGTTTGAGCAAGCGCGAAAGCTTGGGGCGGTACAATTGGGCTTTTCAGGTGGCGAGCCTTTGGTACGCCAAGACTTAAGCAAATTAATCTCCGCCGCACGAGGCATGGGTTATTACACAAACCTAATTACCTCGGGCGTGGGTTTAAATGAAACCAAAATAGAATCGTTTAAAAAAGCTGGATTAGATCATATTCAAGTAAGTTTTCAGGCCAGCGACGAAAGCGTTAACAACATGCTGGCAGGCTCGCACAAAGCCTTCCAACAAAAGCTCGCCATGGCAAAAGAAGTGAAAGCCAATGGCTATCCCATGGTTTTAAATTTTGTCACCCACCGCCACAATATCGACAAAATTGATCGAATTATCGAGCTGTGTATTGAGCTGCAAGCCGATTACGTAGAATTGGCGACCTGCCAATATTATGGATGGGCCTTTGAAAACCGCCAAAGCTTAATGCCAACCAAAGCGCAATTAGAGCGTGCTGAAGCCATTACCAATCAATACCGCGAAAAGCTTATTCAAGAAAAAAATCCAATGAAGCTTATTTTCGTGACTCCAGATTATTACGAAGAGCGGCCCAAAGCGTGTATGAATGGTTGGGGACAAATATTTTTAACGGTTGCACCCGACGGCCAAGCATTACCTTGCCACAGCGCGAGAATGCTGCCCATTGAATACCCAAATGTTTTAGATCATTCCCTCGAATACATCTGGAACGAATCACCGGGCTTTAACAAGTTCCGCGGCTATTCTTGGATGAAAGAGCCTTGTGCGTCTTGCGACGAAAAAGAAAAAGACTTTGGCGGCTGTCGTTGCCAAGCGTATATGTTGACAGGAGAAGCAGAGAATACAGACCCTGTTTGCGCAAAATCGCCAGAACACAAACAAATTATTGCCGCGCGTAACGAGGCAGAATTACCGGTACAAAACAAGTTTATTTATCGTAACGAGAGAAACTCGAAAGACTACGTGACTGAAAATAATCTTCTGATCGCTACCGACTCATCATTGGACGAGTAATTATCAAGTTAAAAGTCTGTTGATTCTGATCGACAGACTTTTAACTCACCGCTTTCTGCTTTATTCTTTTAATTCTTTCAACTCCCTTCATTCTTCTAACTCTTTAAGATCACATACACGGCGATGTTGACTCTTCAAAAATAGTGTTTAGGAACCTCTGATTAACTCTTCTATGATTTAGTCGGAGGACAGAAATTGAACATGCGATTTCTAATTTCTTCATAACTTCAATTACTTACCGTTCTTGAAATTAGCGACATCAATAATATGTAAATTTGTCAGGCGTCAATAAACGTTTCAATTTAACATCAGACATCTGAAACAGTTTTAGAAACCGATAACGAAAAAGATGCTTATTTAATATTGAAGAGTATTTATCAGAAACTGCTAAAACAAAAATCAGCTGAAATTTCACTTAAGAATTCTGTATTACAGCCGATAAAAGACTTGCAAGAGTGGGATCAAGACACCAGCGTGAAATCTTAACAAGCCAAACATTCTTATTAAAAATGTTGAGAAAATATCTAAGAACGATAAAGACCGCGTTATTTATACACTACAATGCGCCTTTGTCTGAGATATTTAAGCAATTCCGCTTGGGTGCTAGTATTTTTTTTGTTGGCATGGTTGGCGTATACGCTGCCAAACAAATTCCTTCGTCATTAACCCAAGAAGCTCTCTTGGCAATTTCACTTCTTACCGTTTCAATCGGTTTTTTAATCGCAATTTTGGCTCATATCAGAATGACGATTTCTAGAATTTTGCGTTTTATTACCGGAGGCTCTGACTAACTCCTCCATGATTTAATCGGAGCTTTTTAAGGTTAATCCGGCAATTTTTTTAAACTGTAAATATCGTATCGACTAGACCGCCCCAGCTGTTGAGTATTGGGTTTTACGCTCGCCAAAAACGGGGCAATTTTAGGTCTTTTCACCACCACGCGATATAACGCGGCTTGTAAAGCAAGCTCTAGCAGTTGATCGCTATCTTCATCGTTTCCCACTAACGAATGGAAAAATTGCATTTCTTTTTTTACCGAGGCACTTTTTTTTCGCTCAGGAAACATTGGGTCCAAATAAACGACATCGTATTTTTCATTGCAACTGATCTTAGCTGTGAGTATTTCGATGGCATTTCCAGTCTGTAATGAAATTCTCCGGGCAATTTCAGCAACCTCAAAAGAATCACTGCAACGCGCTCGCTCAAGACCATCGTTTAATAATTCAAAGACTACAGGATGGCGCTCTATTAACGTTAAAGAGGCTCCTAGACTTGCCAACACGAATGCGTCACCACCAAGACCTGCCGTGCAATCACAAATGTGTATATCGGATTTTGTTTTATTAAAACCAACCGCTTTAGCAATTAACTGCCCTTTTCCACCACCAAAAAGTCTACGGTGATTGGCAGCCCCCACTTCAAAATTCACAATGACAGGATTTACTTTTTTAGCGGCTAAATTCTCTAATACCAAGCCTTGCTCGGTATATCTTAATAAAAAGTCGGTCTCTTCTGAAAACGCGCCTAGGTCTTTTTCTTCTATTAAAGAAACTTTTAATCGTGCAGCAAGCGCTTCAGACTCAGAAAGAAAAGCCTTATTTGCTAAAACCTTATAATCGCTAAAACCTCGAACGTTCAACCAATGCTCCAATTTTATACATTTAGTAAAAAAACTATGTTTTTGTAACCATTTTGCAACAATAATCTTGAAAAATTTACCTATGCCTACCTATTTTTTATTTCATCTCTAAATATCATGCTCAAAAAAATTCTTGCAGTTCTGCTCGCAACATTAAGCCTATGCGCATCGCTTGTACCTTATCAAGCACTGGCGCAAACACAAAGCTCAAAACCCAATCTACTCTTTAAAATGACTGGCTCCAATACCATTGGCGCTCAATTGGCTCCAGAATTGGTTAAGGCTTTTTTGGAAGAAAAAGAATTCATCCAAGTTCGAATCGAACCCAGTAAGATCGATAACGAATATACTGTTTTAGCCCTGAATCCTTCGACCGGTCAATATTCATCGGTTGAAATTGCTGCCCATGGTTCTAGCACGGGTTTTAAAGCTCTACAGAATTTAAAAACCGATATCGCAATGGCTTCGCGCAGCATTAAAGAGTCTGAACTACAAGCTTTACGCGTGTTAGGTGATCTGGAAAGCTTCGAGTCCGAGCATGTTATTGCCATTGACGGTTTGGCGATCATCGTTCATCCCAAAAACCCAATAAATGAATTAACCATTACGCAAATCGCCGAAATTTTCAGCGGAAAAATTAACAATTGGTCACAAGTTGGCGGTAAAGATCAACCTATTTCAATACACGCTCGTGACAATCAATCCGGTACCTGGGACACCTTTAAATCACTGGTGTTAATGGACGATTATACCTTGTCAAACAATGCATTACGGTATGAGTCGAACGATCAACTGTCTGCCATGGTAGCTCGCAACGAATACGCCATTGGCTTTGTGGGATTAGCCTCCGTGAATAAGGCTAAGGCCTTGGGCGTATCGGATCATGAAACTAATTCGATACCACCACTACAAATCACCGTTGCAACAGAAGATTATCCCTTGTCACGGCGCTTGTTCTTATACACTCCACAAACTCAGCAAAAATCTATCGTCAAAGAGTTTTTAAATTTTGTGCAAAGCACTCGCGGACAACTGATTGTGGGGGATATAGGTTTCGTTTCGCAAACCCCCATTGCGATTCACGTAGATAAACATCAAGGACCGGACGATTACCTGAAAATTACCGAAAATGCACAACGCCTTTCCGTTAATATTCGATTTAACGAAGGCAGCTCACTGCTGGATAATAAAGCGAAACACGACATTCAGAGACTGGTCGATTTAATGTCACTGCCAGAATATCAAAATAAAGAACTCTTACTGGTGGGTTTTGGTGACGCAAAGCAAACGCCAACGCGTGCGACGGTGTTGTCCAAACTCAGAGCGATTGCGGTAAAGTCAAGGCTGCACGAAAACGGGATTCAAGTTGCGCCCGTAACCGGATTTGGTCACTTTAATCCTGTGGTTTCAAACGATGGCGAAAGAAAATTAAAAAATCAAAGAGTTGAAGTTTGGCTGATTTAATTTCTCTGTTCTCTGATGAATTCTGACCTCTGATTAATTCTAGGATGCGTTAATCAGAGACTACTCTGGCTTTTCAGCAAGCTACCCATAAGGAATTTGAGGCTTCAAGGAAGAAGTTGTTTTTATTTCGATCAAATTTACCTTTCAGTTCTCGTTAACGAGCCAATCCGATTTCCCGATCCAAGCTCTATAGCCATAGATTTTTCTCTGAGCAAGAAGCCGAAAAGTCGATTTTGTAGACTAACTTTGAGGTGTGGCAGCGTGACTTTCTGGCTCTGCTTGCAATTCAAAGTTTTGACACGAGCTAACCACAAAAAACTTGTCGTACTGTTGTTCTGCATTCAGCTGTAACTTGACAAGGTATCGGTTATTTTTACGGAGGATAATCGGGCAGACCGAAAAAGGCACATCGATAATAAAATTCTCCGGCACCTGTTCAATCCTGCCATCAACCAGAGCTAAACGGGTGAAATAATAACGAACCGCCTCAGCGGCAAACACGCCACTGGACGATAACGAGGTATTGACTTGATTGATGGCGTTATCAAGCTCGGCAAGAATAACGGTATTGTAGGCCTCTAAAGGCTCAGGTGACTGCTGGTCAACTGAGTTAGAGTCACCTTGCGCAGACGTTATATCCGCGGAATTTTCCGTATCATTATCTTGAGCCTTTACCGTTGCAAGTGGACTTAAAGCCACGTAACCGACGATAAACACTATTCCCAGCTGAACGAAAGATTGTTTAACCCGTGTCTTCAAGTGGTACATCCCTAAGTACATAAAACTCTCTCGAATCTCTCAAAAGCTAACTGGATAAAGACCATAGACTCCATGATCTACGCGTAAGTTTAAAATTCACATCATTGAACCGGTCAATAATACCAAAGCGTCTTATCAAACAAGCATAGGTTGTTATTTTTATTCCCATAAATCGTAGAAAATATGAGCAATCTAGAGCCCATCCAGCGTATCTATTTAAACTCTGGTTGAAATATAGGTAGCCGCAGAAAATACAATTGTTGCTGTCATAAATCAAAGTAAACTAAAGCGAGCTCAATCAAAAAGACGAGTGACTTTACTTTTGTTGGAACCCTAACTTTAGTAGGATTACTTGACAGCATTCGAGAAAAGGCGAGTTTATGATCAATTCATGCATCGGTTTATGCCAACAATACCTAAAGCGCAAAATTGCTCTCGCATATAGGCCAGTCTTAGGCTTTGCCGTAATCGCCGCGATGGGTCTTTCTGGTTGCCAGAATTACGAAGTAACCCTAAATGAAAAAGAGGTTTACACGCCGCCGCAAGTTATTACCGCTCTAGAATTTGACGATGCAGCCTTAGAAAACTGTATTAGCCTATTTATTGAAGAAAATGGCGTAACCGAATATGGACAGTTAAGTAACTTGGTGTGTACACACGCAGGCATTGAAAACTTGAAAGGAATTAATCGCTTCAGAAAACTTAAGCAAATTAATTTAGCCGATAATCAAATTAAAGACCTAGCTCCATTGCAAGGTTTGAGCAGTCTCGAAAAACTTTCGATTAAAAATAATCAAATTAAAGACGTACAAACCTTATTAAACTTACCCAAATTACAGTACTTAGACTTATCCGGTAACGATCAGGTGTTGTGCGAAGATGTGAAATTACTAGAGCGTGTGGCGGGTATAGTAGTGATTGCGCCGGAGCATTGCCAATAAACACACTGGCAAAAAAATTTAAGTTATCGGGTCATTTAAGATCAAGCAAGGCGAAAATTCAGCAAAGAATCAATTGCTAACATTAAAAAGCGCTTCCAGCTGAGCGCTTTTTAATGTGTTAATCCGAGTACATCAGTTCGTGAACTCGTAATTCCAAGAACAACTCATTGCACACAAAGGATGAATAAACCAATCCGACTAAAAATTAAATAAAGGTATTACTAAAAAATTTGAGTATCTAAAGAACCGGTAAACATTAAACCTACGATATTGCGTTGCTGATGCATTACCTTCATCTTTACCGGATTATCGTTAACAACCCCAGATACTTTTCTGAAGACGACACTAACTTCTGTTCCTACCGGTGGCTTGACATCGACATCGAGCATTACAGAAGCGCCGCCATCGGAGATATCTTTAGCGTAGCCAACCATGGTGCCAAACGTTGGATGCGTCAACTCAACCCGAATTGACGTAGGACGTCTTTCAAACCGACGACGTTCGTCCATTCATTAACTCCTTCTATCTTGTATTCACGGACATCAGATTCAAAAAAAGAAAAGCGGTAGCAAATGCTTTATGAATCGACGTTAAATAATAACATGTTGAATGAGTAATTTCGCTGTAAGAACTAAAGAGAATAAATTTTTTAAAAAAATACCAACACTCTAGCGACTAAAACCCACAATAAGCATAGCAAAAGACCTATAAACCGCGTGTTAGATCATCGATTTAATCACTATTTATTTGGAAAGGGTTTTTGTTTAACGCTTATTTACTACTGTTGGCTCCAGTTTTACGATTATTTATAAAAGGATTAACCCTGAGCTTCTAACACCCAGCGGTGTTTATTAATCTCGAAAACGATAAGTAATTGAAATTACAACAAAATCAGAACCAGTATTTACTATTTCTATCTTGAATTAAATCGTTAGAAAGTTAATCGCTGTTTTTTAAAAATACATCGATCAATTCTTGGAGCCATTATCAACATCTACGAACCCAACAGGATGACGTTTATGACTCGCATACTAGGAAGCCAATATTCAAAATATTCTGAATACGCCATAAAATATTGTGAAATGCAGACAAATATCGATTAACTCAAGAACCTCTGATTAACTCTGCCATGATTTAATCAGAGAGCAGAAATTGATAATGCAATTTCCAATTTTTTCACGATTTCAACCACTTACCGTACGTAGATTTGGTATTTTTAAAGCAGCTCGCAGACCTTCTCGTTCGAAAATAGATTGTGGCGAACAAAGAATAAACGTTAGTTCAAGTCTAACCAGTGAAAACCCTGATCTTGGCAGGCGTAATAAAGTGTTTCGAGTTGATTTTGCCAAGCACTAAACTGCTGCTCGACAATATCTAGCGAATTATTTTGCTGAGAAATGTGCGCGATAACCACATGACGGAGCTGATCTGAAAAAATACGCGCCAAAAAGTTCTCAGCCTGCGCATTACTCAAATGCCCCCAATTACCCGCAACGCGCTTTTTTAAACTGTAAGGATAAGGGCCTTGGGCCAACATCTGTGGATCATGATTGGCCTCTAAGACCAGTGCATGGCAATTCTGATAATGAAAGATCACATGCTCGGAAATACTGCCAAGATCGGTTAGAACACCTAACCGAAAATCTTGGTATTGAAAAATAAACTGAGCAGGCTCTCGGGCATCATGGGGCACAGCAACGGGAGTGACAAATACGTCACCTATTTGGAACGACTGATAACCCTCAATCGTTTGAACCGTTGGAACCTCGCCAAGCTTGCCGGTAACAAGAGTACCGGGCGTTAAATAGACGGGTAATTTGTACTTGCGAGCTAAGGGGCCAACACCTTTGATATGGTCACCATGTTCATGAGTAACCAGAACCGCGGTAAGATCAGAGGGTTTTAAGTCCAAGCGTTCTAAGCGAGCTACCGTTTCTTTAACGGTAAAGCCACAGTCTATGAGAAGTTTGGTTTCGCCTGCGGTAACAACAAGGCCATTGCCTTTGCTACCGCTGCCTAAGCTTGCAAATCTCAAGAATCTATCCTTAGAGATCGTTAAATAAGGTTATTCCTAATGGCACTTAACAACTGCTTGGCCTGTGCTTCGTCGATTCTGCGAGCGTAACCGTCACGAATGAAGACGTGAACTTCGTCGGCAGATTCACGAACAACCACTAAATACCCAGGAACATTTTTAAGCGGTGTTGTTTCTCCTGAGATGACATCTTTAAACAAAGAATCTCTTTCATTGGAGGCAGGTAAATTCTCCAGCACCTCAACAACGGTATAGGGCGAGGTCGGTCCGGCGTTTTTATCTACGCCAGAGAATAAACCGCCAACAGCGCGAATGCCGTTGCCAATCCATGAGCCTTTATTATCTTTAGGTTTTTGATATTGAGAGTAGAAAACACTCTTGTTACTGTCACGTCCCCAAAGATAGAAGCCTTCCTCTTCTAGCGCATGGTTCACACTGGCCCAGGCGCGTAGGTAGCTAATTTTCATCTTTAAGATAGGTTCTTCTGACTCGGTATAGCCAAGAACCACTTTATGTTCACCACCAATGGTTTGCGCTAGTAACGAAGACGAAGAACGCTCTAAATTACTGGCCAATACACTCGAAAGCTCGTCAATCATCCAAGCTTCTCGGGAATCGTCGGTAGAGGATTTTGGCCAAGGTAAGTTTGCTTCTGGCGTTTGGTTAGAAGGAACTTGGCTGTGCAACACATGAATCTCAGCACTTTCTGGCTGAATACCGGTTTCGATGCGCAACTGAAAACGGTCGAAATGCTCTTTATCGTCGGAAAACTGCAACCACGTAGTTTCTATTAAACCATCAGTGGCATCTGTATAGGCTACAGGAAGATCTTTATCACCCAAAAATTCACGTACCTGCGGCCAAACTTCCGATGGTGAATTTGAAACGAAAATCCACTGCCGACCGGAGAGCTTTTGAATCTTTACGGTATCTTCAAGAACAGAACTTGATAGTGGAATTGGGCGAGGCGCTACAAAGACTTGGGTGTAATCGTAGGTTGAATCTTCAATATTGGGAACCACATAAATTTCGGA
Source organism: Sessilibacter sp. MAH3 (assembly GCF_054658275.1). Taxonomy (NCBI): domain Bacteria; kingdom Pseudomonadati; phylum Pseudomonadota; class Gammaproteobacteria; order Cellvibrionales; family Cellvibrionaceae; genus Sessilibacter; species Sessilibacter sp. MAH3. Next base: position 70,920 of record NZ_BAAGIE010000022.1, read on the forward strand.
CAATCTTGGGTTTTTCTGATCGTGGTCTGGTGCAAGTGGAGGAATCTCTTCCGCTTTTAGATATTCGTCACCGCGATTACGAAAAAACCCATCTTTGCCAAAGAAGGTTCCACAACCAGTGAGAAGACAGAGAGATGACGCAAGAACTACAACAGGAAAAGACTTAACCATGAAAGTACAAACAACGTGAAATTAATAGAGCTGGATGTATGACACCCAGCATGCAAAAAAACTCAATGAGATTTATAACGCGCCAGCGTTTTTAAGAGCATCGCGTAACGGCTGATGGAACTGCTCAGCAAGATTGGTTAATGGTAGACGAATACCGTGACCAATTTTACCCATTTCGGCAACGGCCCACTTAACAGGAATTGGGTTAGACTCAAGGAATAAAGCCTGATGCAACGGCATTAAACTTTCGTTCAGTGCCCGCGCTTGCTCGGCCTGCCCTGACATCGCGAGAGCGCACAACTTCGCCATCTGATCAGGCACTACGTTGGCAGTAACGCTAATGTTACCGTGACCACCAGCAATCATTAACTCAACCGCGGTTGCATCGTCACCGGAATACACCAAAAAGTCTTTACCAACCTGCGCCATAAGGTCGATCGCGCGAGGCACATCGCCAGTCGCTTCTTTAATACCAATAATGTTGGCCACTTTTGACAAGCGAACAACCGTTTCGGTTTTCATATCAACAGCGGTACGACCAGGAACGTTGTACAGAATTTGTGGAATCGCCACAGACTTAGCAATCATTGAATAATGCTGAAATAAACCTTCTTGAGTAGGTTTATTGTAGTAAGGCGTTACCGATAAACACGCATCTGCACCAGCTTCTTTAGCGGCTTTACTCAACTCGATGGCTTCAGCGGTAGCATTTGCACCGGTACCAGCAATAACAGGAATGCGACCGTTTACTTGATTAACAATCTTAGCGATAACTTCACCGTGCTCTGCAACAGTTAAGGTTGCCGACTCACCGGTAGTGCCCACAGCAACAATGGAATCAGTGCCCTTTTCTACATGCCACTCAACCAACTCTTGCAACGATTTCCAATCTACTTGGCCATCGGCGGTCATGGGAGTAACTAGGGCTACAATGCTTCCTTTAATCATTACTGTGTCTCACTTAACTTGAAAAGTCGCTAATGGTACTTAGCTCATAAACCGGGCACAAGTTCTAACTCAAGAATTTTTTTTCACACCCTTGCTGTATGTTCCATACAAAGGCTCTGCTCCGGGCGGGCGAGTTTTAAACCGGCGATGAACCCACAAATATTGCTCTGGATATTTTCTAACTTGCGCTTCAATAAGATCGTTGACGCGCTGAATATCAGCCATTTCATCGTCGCTCGGGAAGTTTTCTAACGGCGGTAAGATCTCAACTTGGCAACGGCCGTCATCATCACGGCGATGAAAAATAGGCACAACCGGTACCTTGCCTAAACGCGCCAAGCGCGGCGTGGCGGTAATGGTTGCCGCCGGGATGCCAAAAAATGTGGCGAACACACCCTGTTTTATGCCGTAATCTTGATCGGGTGCGTACCAAAGAATTCTGCCAGAACGCATCACTTTAACCGCACCGCGAAGATCAGAACGATCAATCATTTTGCAATCGGAATTATGGCGACCGCGCGCATTGCGTTGCACATGATCAAATACCGGATTTTTGTGGGCTCGGTACATCATATCGATTTTGGTGAAATACGGATTCACCACAGCACTCATGGTTTCAATGGTGGTATTGTGCATACTCAGCATCAAGGCACCACCCTCAAGGTTTTCGAGATATTCTAGGCCCGTAACATCACCAACATTTTTCAATCGCCAATGGGGTTGAAACCAACACATGCCCATTTCAAGACCGTTCATAGCGGTATGGAACAGGTTTTTTCTAAGCAACTGTTCGATTTCTTCGGGGCTTTTCTCAGGAAAGCACAACTGCAAATTTCTTTGCGCAATAAAACAACGACGCTTGGCAAATTTACGCGTAAAAAACGCCATAACATGGCCAATGCCTCTTAAAACCGGCAGCGGCAATTGTGAAAACAATTTCCACAATCCAATAAGAAACCATGTTTTCCAATATTTGGGATGCGATAACGAAGGTGTTTTATCTGTCATTACAGGTCTATAAAGAAAGTTACGAAGCTATGAAGTTACGAATCAATTAATTAAATGCGAGCAAATAATGCTAAATATAAAAGCACACTATCGACCAAAAGCACTCTATCGACCAAAAGCACTCTATCGACCAAAAGCACCTTTTGCCAAATTACGAATAGAAAAGGTCTTTAAATAGAAAAAGTCTTTAGGAAACTCTGATTAACCTAGAGTTTCTCGCGACACAAGGATGTGTCGCCAATTTCAAGAACGGTAAGTGATTGAAATTGTGAAGAAATTGGAAATCGTATTTTCAATTTCTGTCCTCTGATTAAATCATGGATGAGTTAATCAGAGGTTCCTTTAAATAGAAAAGGTGGTTAACATTAACCACCTTCTTAGGTTACAGAATTTCATCTGTGCAACACGGCTTGAACCGAACGCGATTAAAAATTCGCTGTTACGAGCGGTGAAACTTCTTCGTCGTAATCAACGCCTTTAACACCAAAGCCAAACAACTTCAAGAATTCTGCGTTGTAGCTTTTGTAGTCGGTAAGTTCAAAGAGGTTTTCTTCGGTAACTTCCGGCCAAATGGCTTCCACCTTGGCTTGAGTTTCTGGTTTTAACTCACGGTCATCCATACGCAAGCGCTTTTGATCATCCAATCGCGGCGTATCGGTGTACAAACCTTCGGTAAATAAGCGATATGCTTGCTCGATACAACCCTCGTGGGTTCCCTCTTCTTTCATAACCTTGTACAAAATCGAAATGTACAAAGGCATTACCGGAATGGCAGAACTCGCTTGGGTAACCAAAGCTTTTAATACCGAAACATGCGCCTTACCGTTTAAGCCTTGGAACTTGCTCGACATTTGCGCCGCAGCACGATCCAAATCTTCTTTGGCTTTACCAATGGTTGCTTTGCCGTAAATTGGCCACGTTAATTTTTCACCCAAATAGGTGTAGGCGGTAGTTTGGAAGTTCTCAGCCAACAAATCGGCTTCTGCCAAGGCATCAATCCAAAGCTCCCAATCTTCGCCGCCCATAACCTTAACGGTTGCTGCAATTTCTTCTTCGCTGGCAGGCTCAACAGTAACGTCAGAGATTTTTAAGGTATCGGTATTTAAGTTTTTAGCGGTGTACGACTCGCCAATGGGCTTAAGCACAGAACTGTAGACTTCGTCAGATTGGGGATCTTTTCTGCGCGGCGCTGCTAGGCTATACACCACAAGATCGATTTTACCCATCTCTTGCTTGATGGTTTCAATCACCTGAGCTTTAGATTCTGAAGAGAAGGCATCTAAATTTAAGCTTTTAGAATACAAACCTTCTGCCTTGGCGGCTTCTTCAAACGCGGCAACGTTGTAGTAACCGGCTGAGGCTGTTTTTCTGTCGGTCGGGGGTTTTTCGAAGAAAACACCCAAGGTTTTTGCACCGCAACCAAAAGCGGCGGTAATGCGTGAGGCTAAACCGTAGCCAGTAGAAGCACCTAATACCAAAACGTTTTGTGGGCCATTGCTGACTTTGCCCTGAGCTTTCACATACTCAATTTGTTCTTTCACGTTCGCCGCACAACCCGTTGGGTGAGCATTAGTACAGATGAAACCACGAACTTTAGGTTTTATGATCATAATGTAGCCTTATTGTAGTTGTTCATGAATGCAGCAAAAGGCTCTGCTACAGTCAGTGAATAAGAAACCGAGACTTGGTCAAAAAGCACGGAACCTTGCCGCGCATCCAATCAAGTGGCGAGATTATAAAGATGGCAGCGCCAATCGCCCACGACTTCTTTAACAGAAACCAATGGATAAGCCATCTCGGTAATCATTTAACATTGTTTCGAAGTATTCAGAGCACGCACAATAAACCAACGCGAACTGGTGAAACCTCAAATTAGCACTCTATCTGTGGGCTAAAAACCGAATTGCAATCCATTCCAACATTACTTTTCGAATCCGTTATAATGCGCGCCCAACAGAGCCATATCCTGCTTAACCGCCAGGCTCACAACAACACGTGCCGAGACTTGATTGATTCAATGAGTTTTTTACGATTTAAAACCCCACACGCATGGACCCAAACGGTACTTGAAGATTTTGATACGTTTCTTCAAGACCACGCCGCCGCCGAGAAAAAAGCCTCGGGCATGGCGGTGTCTATGCTGTCGCACTACCCCGATCGCATCGAGCTGGTTAAGGCCATGACCGATTTGGCTCTAGAAGAAATGTCGCATTTTAAAGAAGTGATAAAAATCATCTACGCGCGCGGCAAAATTCTGGGTGATGACCAGAAAGATCCCTACATCAACGACTTTCGTAAGGCGTACCGGCGCGGTACCGACGAGTATCTCATCGACCGATTGTTGATAGCTGGCATTATAGAAGCCCGAGGCTGCGAGCGGTTTGCATTGGTTGGCGAAGCGCTAGAAGCTGGCCCAATGAAAGCGTTTTACCAAGCGATTGCCGAATCTGAAGGCCGTCATCATGAGCTATTCATCAATCTTGCCGAGTTATACTTTCCCAAAGAAATTATCGCGCAACGACTGGATGAACTGTTAAACATCGAAGCCAACATTGTTGAAGGTTTGCCGCTAAGAGCAGCGCTACACTGAATATAAAAAGCCGCCGCAAGCCGATTTCGCGAATCAACCCTATTTCTGAGTGATAAACACTTTTCAGTAAAGAGACACAATGAACATCAAAGAATTTTTAAGCGCCCAATTCAAAGCGGCGATGACCCAAGCTGGAATTCCAGACTCGTTTGAGCCACACCTAGCGCAACCGAAAAAAGCCGGTTTTGGTGACTATCAAGCCAACGGTGCCATGGCGGCAGCAAAAGCCATGAAGACCAATCCTCGCGCCCTTGCCGAGCAAATTGTTGCCAATTTAAAGCTTGAAGACATCGCCGAAAAAACCGAAATCGCAGGCCCTGGCTTTATCAACCTTTATTTAAAACCTGAATGGCTAACACAGCAGTTAAGTGCCGCGCTCACCCTACCCGCATTAACTGTTGAGAAAACCGACCTACCACAAACCGTGGTTATGGATTACTCGGCGCCAAACCTTGCCAAAGAAATGCACGTGGGTCATTTGCGCTCAACCATTATTGGCGACGCCATGGCACGCACCATGGAGTTTTTAGGCCACAAGGTTATTCGCCAAAACCATGTCGGCGACTGGGGAACCCAATTCGGTATGTTGATTGCGGAGCTGGAAGAACAACAAAGCAACGCCAACGCCGAAATTGCCTTAAGCGATTTAGAAGTTTTTTATCAGCAAGCCAAAAAACACTTTGATGCCGACGAAGACTTCGCCAATACCGCACGCGAATACGTAGTGAACTTACAATCTGGCGACGAGCGTGTGCTGGCATTGTGGCAACAATTTCGTGAAATCTCTTTTAGTCACGGCGAAGACATCTACGAAAAATTAAACGTCACCTTAACTCGCGATGACGTTATGGGCGAAAGTGCTTACAACACAGACTTACCGGTTGTTGTTCAAGACCTTATCGATAAAGGCATGGCGGTTGAAGACCAAGGCGCCATCGTAGTATTTTTGGATGAATTCGCCGATAAAGACGGCAACCCAAGCCCGGTTATTATTCGCAAACGTGAAGGTGCGTACCTTTACGCCACAACGGATTTGTCGTGTTTGCGTTACCGAGTGGGCACCTTAAAAGGTGATCGCTTGATGTACTTTATCGACGCGCGCCAAAGTCTGCACATGCAACAGGTTTTCACCATCGGCCGAAAAGCGGGTTACGTGCCTGATAGCGTAAGCTTAGAGCATCTTGGCTTTGGCACCATGAACGGCGAAGACGGCACACCTTTTAAAACCAGAAGCGGTGGCACCGTTAAACTCGCGCAATTACTGGATGAAGCCGTAACCCGAGCGCGAGCCTTAATTGAAGAGAAAAACCCAACATTAACCGATGCCGAGAAAGATGAAATTTCTCGCAAAGTGGGTATTGGTGCCGTTAAGTACGCCGATCTCTCTAAAACCCGTACCACCGACTACATCTTTAGCTGGAACTCCATGCTGGCGTTCGAAGGCAACACTGCTCCCTACTTGCAATACGCTTACACGCGAATTCGCAGTATTTTCAGAAAAGCAGACATTAATTTCGAACAATTCCACGCACCAATTACATTAAGCGAAGAATTAGAGAAAACACTAACCTTAAAACTCTTACAATTACCCGAAACCCTAGAACACGTTGCCCGTGAAGCCTTCCCCCACGTGCTTTGTACCTATTTATTCGAGTTAACCAGCTTATTTATGAGCTTCTACGAAGCTTGCCCAATTTTAAAAGACGGCATCGACGAACCAACACGCAACAGCCGTTTAGGCTTATCCAAAGGTGTTGCCAAAACTCTAGAATTAGGACTTGGCTTATTGGGTATTGAAGTGATGGAAAAAATGTAAAGGAAACTCTGATTAACCTAGAGTTTCTCGCGACACAAGGATGTGTCGCCAATTTCAAGAACTGTAAGTGATTGAAATTGTGAAGAAATTGGAAATCACATTTTCAATTTCTTCCCTCTGATTAAATCAAGGATGAGTTAATCAGAGGTTCCTAAATTTAAATACATTAATTTTTAAATCGACATCATCTTGTCACTCTCTTAATAAAGGCCAGTAAAATTGCTGGCCTTTGTTTTATCTCTAGAAAATTACAAATTTTTCCTTCGCGTAAGCCCTTCAAAAGCTCGCAACCAAAATACCTATTGCTCTTTAAAAAAATCCACAAAAACTACATTTATTGAAAAAATAAATTCAAAAAAATTTACAAACTCCATTGATAAGAACGGTAATAAATTAATTTCATCCTTAAAAACAGACACAAACTTTAAAATCAACCTCGCGTGCGCAGGGAACACAAAGGTCTTTTTACTCTTTTCCTATTCACCTCTTAAAATTTTTTGATCAACACGAATAAGCATTAGAGATTATTTTCAATAAAACTTAAAAATGTGATTTTATTAACACCTTAAAATTATTTCTTCTGCGATTTAAATTTATAAACCTGCACCTAGATTAAAATGGATTTCGATACTAGGTAACGTTAA
>NZ_BAAGIE010000023.1:0-10709 GCF_054658275.1 Sessilibacter sp. MAH3
TCAATCACTTACCGTTCTTGAAATTGGCGACACATCCTTGTGTCGCGAGAAACTCTGGTTAATCAGAGTTTCCTATGGTGTATTTTTATCACTGTGTAATTTTATGCCGACCAGTTAGGTCGGCGTAAAAATTTAATCACATACTTTTCTAAACGCCGCGGCCATAAATGGCACCATTAATTCGTAGGCGGTATCAAAATCGGTAGACTGGCATTTACCGTTTGAGATTCTATCGATCCGGCCGGTTTGTGCGAGAGTTAATGCCAGTGCGCCCGACATGTAGTGATAACACCAGTGGATCTTGTCTTCGCTGGCATTTGGAAAAATATCCTTCAAGGCTGCAATAAATTCGACAACGCGTTTGTCGAAGAATTTGCTCATCATAATTTTATTCCACACTGGCGATGTCATTACGTAGGCAAGCAATGCCAAGTAATTACGCCAACCCGGATCTTCGGTTTGCTGAGCCATTTTCAATGGCATTAAGAACGCCTCAATCACTTGTTCTAGAGTTTGCATGGACGACTGTTGGGCGGCTAAGAGTTTGTGGCGCTGGTCGCTGAGCTGTTGTGCACGGCGATCAAATACGGCGTGGAAGAGGTCGAGTTTTTACCAAAGTGGTAATTGGCCAGTGCAACGTCAACTTCGGCCAATTTCGCAATCTGGCGAATGGTAACGCCGTCGTAGCCATGTTGCGCAAATAGCGCTTCTGCCGAGTCAAGAATCCGTTCTTTTTTATTGATTTCTTTATTGTTTTGCGTTGCCGGTTCAGTCATCAGGCGTTTCCTTATTGAGGTGTCTAAAAGCGAAATTTATCAGGTTTCATGTTTTTCGCTTGCCTATTCAACAAGTGTTGAATATAGTGTAAAAAAAATCAACTAGGTGATAATAATAATGACTCCTGAGATTTTTAAGTACCTTCTCTGTGGTTTTTACGTTGTTGTAATTTATGCACTGTCTTGGATCGGTATGCGCCGAACCCGAGATATTCAAGGTTTTTCGATCGGTAACAAGGATATGAGCCCCTATTTAGTGGGTGTCACCCTTGCTGCGTCTGTCGCATCAACCGCTACCTTTGTGATCAATCCCGGCTTTGTTTATATTCATGGTGTATCGGCATTCTTACATTATGGTGTAGCGGCGTCGCTGGGTATTTTGACTGCATTTGTTGTGCTCAGTCGCGGCTTTCTGCGATTGGGTGCCAGTAATAATGCGTTGACGATACCCGACTGGATTTACCACCGTTTTCAAAACAGAAAGCTGAGTTTATTTTTCGCGTTTATTAATCTGCTCTCGGTTACCTTCGTGGTATTAATCTTAGTAGGTTGTAGCTATTTGATGACGGGATTATTCCCGGTTGATCAAAAAGTCGCATTGATCATAATCTTGGTATTTGTATTCTCTTATGTGCTTATGGGTGGTACCTACGCCCACGCTTATACGAATACACTGCAAGGCATTATGATGTTAATTATTGCCCTCGCTCTATTCGTTGATGGTTTCCACTATTTCGATGGCGGAATCATGGCTTCACTGAAGTCGGTGGGTGACAATTTTAGCGCGGTATACAATCCAGACAGCGATCTCTATTTTAGTTTCTTCTCGGTCTTTGTTAGCGGTTTTATTATTACCTTTGCGTTAATGCTGCAACCGCATATTTTGACGAAAGTGCTCTATCTTAAGAGCGAACGTGATATTAAGAAATTTATTGGTACCACGGTTGTTGTAGGATTTTGTTTCTCGCTGATGCTTGCTATAGGTTTTTACGCCCGCCTCTCTGGCTTAGAAATCGAACGACAAGATCTGGTGGTACGTGAATATTTGCTAGCGGAGTTTTCTGAGTCCGCTGGCGGTAAATATCTGCTGACCTTTGTGTTTATTACCTTGCTTGCAGCTGGTATGAGTACACTTGACGGCATCTTGGTATCACTTTCTGCTATGGTCGTAAAAGACATTGTTATGCCCGTTACTGGTAACCATAACCATGGCTTGCAAATGTCACGTTATGTATTGATTGGTGTCGGTGTTTTCTCCGCCGCACTCGCGTGGAATCCTCCGGCTTTGATTGGTTTATTCGCCCAAAAAGGCGTTTATGGCTTAGCCGCTGCCTCGGCTGTTCCCATCTTATTTGGGGTTTTAGTTAAAGATAAACTTCCCATTTGGGTGGTAGGTATCCCGGCAGTTTTAGGCTTGAGTCTGCATTTAATTCTTAATCTGTTCTTGGGCGTGCAAAACCCCGCGGTATCGGCAACCATTGCGATATTTGTAGCGCTTGGTTTTGGCTGCACAGGTTTAGTGTGGGTTCGTTACAAAAGCCCAGAATTAAAATCCGAAAAAAAATTAGTAAGTGATACTTGATTTTTCATCGTTTGTTGAATAACCTTAAAATCAATTCAACAAACGATGAAATTAAGCGGTGAGTTAGATTCTTAAAGTCGGATTCTTAAAGATAGATTCTTAAAGTTCGACTCCAAGGCTTCATTAGCATCTTTGGTCTCAATAACTCATCGTTTAATTCAGTTGATGCATTAATAATAAAAACAAAAAGCTCTCTACGCTAAATATCTAAAAACTGGTTTACATTTTAATAATAATATTCAGTTGCACTAAAACTCTCTAATGGCATTAAAGCCAAAAAGATAAAACAGACCGATATATTTCCCTAAATTATCATTGTTGATTGCATTTTTATTCGCACCCAACAAAGTCTGTTTATACAGATCGTATCTTTATTGGCTTACCCAAAACACTAATAATAAATAGGTACAGCTATGACAATCATTACCTCAAATCCTGAGCCAACTACAGCAATCGCTCGCAAATCAAAAAAATTATTGCCGTTATCTATTGCTGCTGCTATTGGTGCACATATCTCTTTGTTAGCAATGCCCGTTAATGCGCAATCGATTTTAGAAGAGGTTGTGGTAACGGCTCAAAAACGTGAACAATCTATACAAGATGTTCCTGTATCGGTAACGGCGTTTGATTCTAACGTGCTCGAAAAAACCGGTATTTTGGATATCACCGAACTGCAAAAAGTCTCTCCCAACACAACCTTGCAAACCAGCCGCGGTACTAACTCAACCTTAACTGCGTTTATTCGCGGCGTTGGGCAAGAAGATCCATTGTGGGGTTTTGAGCCCGGTGTAGGACTTTATGTTGACGATATTTATTTCGCCCGTCCTCAAGCCGGTGTGTTAGACGTTTACGACGTTGAGCGAATTGAAGTGTTGCGTGGTCCTCAAGGAACTCTCTACGGTAAAAACACCATCGGTGGTGCCGTTAAATACGTCACCAAACGATTAACCGGTGATCCTGAATTTAGCGTAAGCAGCACCATTGGTAGTTACGATCAGCGCGATATTGTTATTGCCGGTCAACTGCCTTTAATTGATGATCGCGTAATTGTTGGTGCCAGTTTGGCAAGCTTAAAACGCGATGGTTTTGGTGAATTCTTATTAAATGGCGATGAAAATTACAATAAAGATATTCTTGCCGGGCGTGTTAGCGTTGAAATTACACCGAGCGAAACTGTCTTAATTCGAGTTGCCGCAGACTTTACCGATGATGATTCAAACGCAAAAGGCGGATCTCGTCTAACACCAAGTTTACTCGTACCCGACGAACCCATTCCAAGTAGCGTGTACGATAGTTTCGCTGATTTAGATACCGATAATAACGTCGAAAGCTCGGGTGCTTCGGTAACCGTTGAGTGGGATGTAAGTGATAGTGTTACCTTAAAATCTATTACCGGTTATCGCGAAGGTGAAACCCAAACCAATATCGATTTCGATAATACTTCTTTTGCGTCGTTACACGTTCCCGCAGAATATGATGACGACCAATTTACTCAAGAATTTCAAATAAATTACGATACCGATCGTCTGCATTTGGTTGGTGGACTTTATTACTACGACGGTACCGCATCTGGCGCCTTCGATGTATTGCTAGGCGCTTTTGATAATCCAGATTTATTCGGTGACGGCTCTAACGTTGTTGGTAATTTTGATGCGATTACAGCAGGTTCTGTCGATACCACCAGCTATGCAGCCTACACTCATTTAACCTACGACGTGAGCGATAATCTATCGGTAACTCTCGGTGCGCGCTACACGGTCGATCAAAAAGACGCTACCGTTTATAACGCAACATTATTTGCCGATGGTCGTTCAGAGCGTTTAGGCGGTGCCGACTTATTTATTCTCGGAATTAACACCGATTACAGTAATGACGATACCTGGAATGAATTCTCGCCACGATTAAGCGTAGATTACCATTTCAATGACAATATTTTGGGTTACGTGTCGTACAGTCACGGCTTTAAAAGTGGTGGTTTCGACATGCGAGGTAACGCTCGTCTAAACCCAGACACCGTAAATGGTTACGACCCAGAAATTGTTGATACCTATGAAGTTGGCGTGAAGTCAGAATTCTTTGATGGACGTTTACGTGTTAACGCCGCAGCCTACTACACCGATTACGATGATCTGCAAACCACCGTACAGTCGGCAACCTCTTCAGGCGACACCTTTGTGAGTGAGGTGGTTAACGCCGGTAAAGCGCGCGTTAACGGTGGTGAGTTAGAAGTTACCGCACAAATTTACGGTGGGTTGAGCTTAATTGGCTCTGCGGGTTACACCAACGCAGAATTTACCGAAGTGATTACCGAAGGTCCCGATGGTCCTGTAGATGTATCCGATTTTTGGGAATTCTCGTTTACGCCAGAGTGGACAACGTATTTAGCGTTAAATTATTTCCACGATTTAGATACTTCAGGTACTTTAAGTTTAAATTTAGGAACCTCATACCGCAGTGCCACACGTATTTTCCCGCAGGTAGAATCTTTGGTTGACCAAAAAGGTTACAACCTTTGGGATGCCAGTATCGTCTGGAACAGTAACGATGACCATTGGTCGGTTGGTCTACACGGTAAAAACTTGAGTGATGAAGAGTATCGTGTTGGCGGTTACAACTTTATTGGTTTAGGTTTAGAAAACTCAATTATCGGTTACTACGGAAATCCAAGAACGGTATCTTTAAACGTAAATTACCGTTTGTAATTACTTAGTCATTGCAATCGGTTTGAGAGGTGTGCTTGGGGGGTTAATATCCCCCTTTTTTGACCGCGATTTTTTTCATTGAATTTGTATTATTGTTCGCCTGGTTGAAATTAGTTGATCTTGCAAATATTCCTGACTTTTTTCAGCGGTAAATAATTATTATTTTTGGTCTTTAAAGCACACTTTACGTGATTTAATTTTTGGCAAATGCATCGCATGCCGAATGTATAAAAACAACTATAAATACCGCAACCATATTGCTCGTGTAAATACACCATTGTTGGTATGTCTTGTCGAAAATGTAAGAGCAGAGTGTTGTGTCGACTTGGAACTGTTATGAAAAAATGTATTGATATCGATTACACCAGTAACGATGGATTGAAATTATATGCGCGCGATTATAATGTCAGTGCTCGACAAACCATAATATGTATTCCTGGGCTAACTCGTAATTCTAAAGACTATTTGGACTTTTGTGATTATTTCAGCACCGAATATCGAGTTATTGCTGTTGACCTTAGAGGTCGCGGCAAATCTCAATACGACGATAATGTTATAAACTATAATCCATTAACCTACGCACAAGATATTCTACAATTAATACATTACCTTAATATAAACGATGTGATCTTAGTGGGTACTTCATTGGGTGGGTTAGTCTCAATGATTTTGTCCAACTTGGCGCCAGGTTTAATAAAAGGCATTGTGTTAAATGATATTGGCCCAGAAATAAATCCCATTGGTGTTGATCGCATAAAAAGTTATGTTGGCAAAGCTTCAGTATTTCACAGCTGGGCAGACGCTGTAGCAAGCGTAAGATCGGTACATGGTTCGGAATTACCCGGCATGACCGATGCGCAGTGGTTAAGCTTTACTAAAGGCTTAATGAATGAAAGCGAGTCTGGCGAGATAACTTTTGCTTACGATATAAAAATAGCGCAATGGATTAGTGATAAAGACGATTCGCCAAAACAAGCTGATTTATGGCCGCAATTTGACAATATGCTAGATGTACCGCTTTTGGTCATTCGCGGCGCGCACTCCGATATATTGGATATACAATGCGTGAATAAAATGCGTAACAAACATCACTGCATGCAATATTGTGAAATAAAACAACGGGGTCATACGCCCATGCTTAATGAACTTGAATCTATAGCGGCGTTAGATGACTTCTTTCGCGATTTATGCTTCCAATCGACCTTATCTAAAGCGTTATAATTCACCGTTAAAACCCTCTGATCAACTCATAACTGATGTGATCAGAGGATAGAATCAGACATAAAAAATGTAATGTCTAATTTTTTTGAGATTATCTTTAGGAAATTCTGGATTAATCAAAGCTTCCTTTAATTTTTATCGAAATCATTCTGGTTTATGTTTTAGTGAGTTAATTGCAAAACAATAATTAACATCGGTGACACATTGCTGTGTTGCCGAAAGCTCACAAATAACGTGAGTTTTTGTACCTTTTTTCAGCATAATACAATAATAAAATTTACACCTCTCCAAATCGTTTGTGATTTTTTAATCCAAACCTGTCGCTTTGAGATTCAATGTAGAAATGGAAAGTAGCAGTATCTAACTAATAATAAAATTAAATCTTAAAGCATTATTTCTGTTTACTGAGAGAATGCTATGAAAAAATTACTACCTACCTTGGCGTTAGGTGCCGTGGCTGTTGCGGTCTCACAAATGGCTTTTGCCGGAAGTTGGACCACAGAAACCATCGCGCAAATGCCCGTTTCTATTTACACACCTTCAAGTGCGCCGGTACTTAATGGCAAGCGCGCATTGATGATTTCCACCGGAGGTTGTACCCAACAGGGGGCTACTAATACCGAATTCCGTGATCAAAGTAACTGGGAAGCCACCGCAGAAGAATACGGCATGGTCGTGGCTGTGCCCAATGCACCCAACGGTGGCGTATTAATTTTTGGTTGTTGGGACTATTACGATTCAAACCATACGCGCACCAATCGCCACAACGATAATATTTTATCGTTAGTCTCTACCTTAAAATCCCGAAGTGCATTAAACATCGATTCCGACCAAGTCTATTTTTCGGGATTATCATCCGGCGGCGGTATGGTCAATGTTATGGCTTGTCTTGCGCCAGATGTGTTTGCCGGATTAGGTAATTCCGCGGGACCTGCTGTGGGAACTTCATCCTCTGAAGCGTCTTTTGTGGCAACCACCGCTCAAGAAATGCGTAATACGTGCTTATCTTTAGCGGGTTCGAACAGCTCATTCTTAGATACCCAAATTATGTCTATTGTTTGGGGTAGTAGTGATTTTATTGCTGCGCCCGGCTACGCTGACGTAAACGCAAACGGCTTTGCCAGTGTTTACGGGGCAACCGCCGACAGTGGTAGCGAAGTTATTCCCGGAATATCTCTCGACGGTGTTGAAACCACACACAGCGACGCAAATGGTGAACGTGTTTCTAAGGTTATTGTGCAGGGGTTAGCGCACGCATGGCCCGCTGGAGGTGGTTCTGGAGTAAGTACTTATATGGATAACACGTCCATTAATTATCCTGCTCATTTAACCGCGTTCTTATTTGCGAATAATCGCCGTGTTGGCAGAGAGCCTCCGGTAGGCGTTAACTCATTAACATTGAATTCGCCAAGCCAAGTTGAGCTGGGAGCCTGTGACCTTTACGATGAACCCGGCTTTAGCGCAACCGATGCAACGTTGGGTGATGTCACCAATTTGGTAGCCGTTTCTGGCAATCAGTTTGATACCTGTACCGCAGGCACCTACACCATCAGCTACTCGGTGGATTTCTCCGACGGTAGCCAAGATACACAAACGCGCACCGTGGTGGTTAGTAGCCAGCCTACCTTTGATTGCCAAGAATTCGTGAGCAGTAATTACGATCACCTTGTCGCAGGCAGAGCCGCTTACTGTAACAGTGGTGCGTTGGTCTGTACGGTTGGTTCTGGCGAGCAACTGGGTTATGCCGTTGCCTGGCCAAATAATGTGGTTGTATCCGAACCGAGTCCTGGTTATTTCCAAGCTGGCAGTTGCCAATAATAAAAAAAAGCGGCCCAAGGCCGCTTTTTTTCGCTTCATCATTTAATTGATGGGATTGTAGGTTTTTAGAAATCCATCAATTTCGGTAAGCATTTGCTGTCTCGTATCGCTTACCGAAAGCCAATGATCTTCACCCGATAAAACCGCCGAGTGTATATTTTTATCGGCAGATTTTAATTTCGAAATCATATTCCGCGATTGCGTTGGTGAAACTACCGTGTCGTTTTTACTGTAGATAATCAAAGTCGGCGCTTTAAACGCTTTCGCATGTGTAATGGGTGAAATGTTCTCGAAATCGACTTTATTGAATTCGTTATCGCCAATAATGCCTCGCCAGTAATCCAGCACCCAACTGTCACTGCCCGATTCACGACGCTCTTGGGTAAGCATTTTAGGAAGATCCGTAACGCCGTTAACGGCAATAACACAACTGAATTTATCGGGTGTAATACCACCGGCTAAGAGCGCAACATAGCCACCATAAGACGCACCCATAATGCAGGTTTTATTCGGGTTGGCTATGTTTAAACCCACAAGGTAATCGAACGCATCGGTAACATCGGTCTGCATTTCTCTACCCCATTTACCTCTGCCTGCTTCCGTAAAGGCTCTGCCAAATCCAGAAGATCCTCTAAAGTTCGGTTCTATAACCAAATAACCAAGGCTCGCAAAATATTGCGCCCACCAATCAAATTGAATGGAACTGTAACTCGCCGGACCGCCGTGGGGGAATATAAGTGTAGGTAGGTTTTTTCTGTCTTCGGGAGAGGAACCTAAGGGCCACGTAGCAATAGCGTTTAGTTCGGTTCCGTCTTGTGCTTTGTACGCAAAGCTCGAAACATCAGCGACCGAATTCGCCGAGATAGACTCATAGCGACTACCCAGTTTTTTAAGCTTTATATTTTGCGTATCAAATAAATACAAATCATCCGGTGAATTGCTGCCCGATACCGAGAGCACAAAGGTATTGCCGGATTCGTCAATATCCAACAGAAAAACCGACTGCTCTGGAAATGTCGCTATTACACGATCCATCGCAGCCTGCGTATGTTCAGATAAAAACTGATAACTAGGGCGAACGCCTGAATAACGCACACCAACCAATTCGTTTTTAAAGGTAATTATCTGCGTAATATTGCTGTTGCTGGTTTGGAAAATAGGGTCTTTTTCTACGCCATCTTTTAAGGGCAGAATAGAAAGCGCTTCGATAAAGTTATCATCATGACTTAATATATACAGCTCATTATTATTTGCAGAAATACCGACAATATCTAAGCTAACGATATCGGTCTCGTGTCGATAAATTTCTTTTGTATTATTGCCACTTGTGTACGCATTTACTGTGTAAATATTATTTTTATCGTCAAAATCTTCGCGAGCTAGTACTTCGCCATTTTTGTTCATGTGCCAAGCAAATGTAGAGGCGTTGCCTTTTTTGTGCAGCTTACCCTTGCCGTTGCGTAAATTAACACGATAGATGTTATAACGAGCGTTAGAAGAATCATCATAAGCGGCCATGTAGGCAACTTCTTCCTTTGAATTTACCGCAATAACATTACCCAAAGATGCTTGGGCAGGATACAAGCCGGGAGTTTTATCGAGTAATAAAACTGTTTCACCGGTTTTTATATCAATTGCATAGGCAGCAGAATTTTCGAAACGGCCTACGTAAGAGTGCACCCGTGTGGTTTCACTAAAACGCGTGATGATATAGCGGTTAGAGCCAAATTGAAGAGATCGCAACTTGGCGCCATCACCAACATTAACGACACGTACGGGTTTTAATGTTTGCACATCCACTACAACGAGGTTAGTTGTGCCGTTGGCCTCTCTGATCCAGGCGACTAACGAGCCGTCGGGAGAGATTGACATAGAGCGATTGGTGGGTAGTCGTCCATAGTCCGCAAGGTTTGATGCCAACACAGTTGTGTGTGCGAAACCGAGGTATATCAAAAAAACCGCTAAAATCCGGGTTAATAAACTGCCTAGTTCCATAAGCATAACTCTTCTTAATCAGTGCATTTCCAAATTCTTAAAAACAAGCCCAAGGTACGTTATTAAGGGGGGCAAACGTAAAATAGACAAAATCGACAGAATTATAATCGATAAGGGACACACGAGGTATAAACTATAGTGTTAGTAGGGAGGGGTATTTTTCTGGTTTCCGGATAGAGAATACTTAGAGCGTTAATTGCGTGCAAAGAATGGTTGAAAGTATTTATTTTTACCAATTATTTTCAATGTATAAATATTTCTATTTCATAAGTATTCTAATTTAAAAAGGTAGATGGCTCTGAGTAATATCGGTGATTTAAGAGTGTAAGAATATTCTATTTAGGAATCTCTGATTAACTCATCCATGATTTAATCAGAGTACAGAAATTGAAAATGCGATTTCCAATTTCTGCACAATTTCAATTACTTGCCGTTCTTGAAGTTGGTGACACATCCTTGTGCCACCGGAAATTCTGGGTTAACCAGAGTTTCCTTTATTATTAATGATAGTGAATGATTAAAACTAAGAAAAATTGATGATGGTATTTTAAGTTTTAGTATTTCTTAGTTTTTTATTTGATTGAGTTGTTGAGTAATAATCAAGATATTTCACAT
>NZ_BAAGIE010000023.1:10807-73551 GCF_054658275.1 Sessilibacter sp. MAH3
ATTTTCACATTTTCACATTTTCACATTTTCACATTTTCACATTTTCACATTTTCACATTTTCACATTTTCACATTTTCACATTTTCGGCGTTTTTTATTCTGCATTTCCTAACTAAAGATTTTTCCGATATTCAATTAATTTCGAAAAGATATAAATAAAATTTTCACGTTAGGATTCGATAATAAGTGGTTTTGGTTAATTAGAGAATTGCGAGATTTGTCGAATTTTTAGTGCCGGTAAATACAAATATATCAAGCTGTAATAATTTTTCAAATTGTAAAATATAACACCAATTAAAAGCAAAAATCTTCAAGGTAGCAGTAGTTAAGATATTTCTATGAGATGTTTTTCACGCCAAATATATTTCTATGTTGTTGAAAAATTAAATATAGGTGAGTTGTTCAAAAAATTTATATAAGTAAATTCAAACAATAAAATAAGTTAATTGTAAGCATTAAAAATCCTGAAAATAAAAAGCAGAAAATGTTGCAGTGTTAAAAACAGGGGATTTTTAGGAGAGATTTTTTGTGCTTAAAATGAATGCCTAGCTAACGCCGTGAGCAGTAGCTGAATTTGACGCACGACGGTTTTTAAAATGGTTCTGTTGTTTTCAGTATCTGATTAACTTAATTCCTGTATTTAATTTTTGAGGCTTCTTCTATGCGGATAGGAACATTGGGTCCACAAGATACTAATTCCGAAATGGCATCGTATTTTTATTTAAAAGAAAACAACTTCGAAGGGGATGTGGCTTTGTACGATACGCCAGAATTATCAATAGAAGCGTTAAAAAACGAAGAAGTTGATAAAGTGATTTTGTGCATCGTATATCCAAAATTAAACGATATTGTTTTCCAAAATTTAACGTCGATTAAAATGACCGGCGTGTTTATGAAACCTACCGACGCCATGGTAATTGGCGTGGCAAGGGACGGTGATAGAGCCTGCTCTCACCCGGCACCAGTGGAATTAATTCAACCTTTTTACTCCAATGTAGAATTGGTTAATAGCAACGCAGACGCAGCTAAACAATGCGCATTAGGAAACTACGACGCCTGTGTAACAACACTTGCTGCCGCGAAAACCAATAATTTAGAAGTCAAACACAGTTATGGTCCGGTAAGTATGGGTTGGGCTATTTTCGAGCGGAGACATTAAAACATGTCTGTGGCAGCGCTTTTAGACGGATTAAGCACGGCTAACATCGCTGATGCTTGCGATCACGTTGGTGTTCCTTGTCGATATTTATCGAAACAATTGCGTTATACACACGGTGAAAAATTCTGGGGTTATGCCGACACGGTAATGTGGGGGCCAACACGAAAAGGTTCAGAAATTATTAAACCGTCGCCTTCTACCTGGCAGGACGTCGGCGCGTTTGTCGCAGATATAAAAGATGACGGTACACAGAAGGTTTATGTCGCCGGCTGCCGCGAAATTTCCGACGAATATGTACTGGCTGGTGGTATGAGTCTGACGTTTATTGAAAAAAGACGATACCAAGCCGCCATTCTATTTGGTGCCGTGCGCGATTACGAAGAGATAAAAAGACTTTCTATCCCGGTTTGGTATTCGAACCTTGCGGTTATGGACTCCCAGGGATGCATGAAGGTCGAGAGCCGTGGCGCGGGCTGTCTTTTTTCCGGTCATTGGATTGCACAAAACGATTTAATTGTTGGCGATGCAAACGGTGTTATTTGCGTTGGTATTAACGATGTTGAAAAAGTTTTGTCAAGAGCCCAAGACATTAAACACATCGAAGACGACGTATTGGCAAAAATACAATCCGGATTGGATTTGTTTGAACTGGTCAATAAGGGAGGTCATATATGAACACGAAATTTATGCCTCAGCTGCAATCGGATAAAACTCAGTATGTTTACAACGGTAAGTATCAAGGTGAAGTTTCGCCCAGCTATGCACCTGGATTATTTTCTCTGAATTATTCGGTGTGTGCCTTTGAAGGTATTCGTTCTTACGCTACCAACAAAAATTCTATTGCTGGGATTTTTCGGTTAGAAGAACACATTGATCGCTTCTTAATGAGTTGTAATTATTTAAATTTGAAATCAGAGCATATAAATCAGCAGGCATTATTATCTTTGACGATTGATTTGGTAGCTAAGTGTCGCGATCGAGATCTGTATATTCGACCCATAGCGTTCTTTGGTGAAGGCATTATGAGCCTTTCGTCGCCGCCTGCGGTGCAGATGGTCATTATGGCTACGCCTTTTTCGACGATGCCAAAAAAACAACCGTTGAATATCGAAGTCTCCGATATTGTAAGAGATACAAAGACCATCAACAAAAAAATATCTCGTAATTATTTTGATTCATACATGGCTCTGGGGAAAAAATCCGCAGGTTTTAATGAGGTAATGATGTTTGATGACCAAGGTTTTGTTACAGAAACCAGTGCTCACAATATTATCTTTAAATTAAATAATGGCGAATATGTAACGCCCAGTGATGAATATTGTTTGCCAGGTATTACCCGTAAAACGGCCATCGAACTGTTAAAAGAAATGGCTATTACGGTTAATTACCGGGCGGTTCATAAAGACGAATTAAATAAAGTCGTTGCCTGTGCATTAACAAGTACAGCTTCAGAAATTCGAGTGGTCGATCAAATCGGAGGCCAACAATTAATAGGTCATAATCAAGCCTTCGACGAAATCATTCAATGTTATAAAAGTTTAACAACCGGCTATCTGCCAGAGTCTGATAAAAAGTGGGTCACCTATGTTACAGCGTATTGAAAAAGATGGTCATACTAAATTCTTTTACAAAGACGAGCTAACACTGGATATACATTTTCCAGAGTTGGATATATCACAATTACAACGATCTTTTGATTTTGTACCCTACGATAATTATTACGATAAGGGGTCGCGTTACAGAACGACATCCCGCGTTGAAATTACCGAAGAGGGTTACAAATTGTTACCGAAGGTTGCCCTGTACCAACCTACCTATGTGAACGACATAGACTCTTACGGCGGTATCGATCGAATTTATGCCGACGTACCTATCTCGTTATTACAAACAGAAGCGTTTGACACCATGATTAAATGCTGGCTTGAACAAATTCCGTTTGAGGTAAAAAGCTTCTCCGTACATCAAATTCGCACCACCGATTCTGGTAATCCAACGCCTGAGGGCAGACATAAAGACGGTACCGATTGGACAGGCGTTTATATTGTTCGCAGACACAACATCGAAGATGAGTCGGGTAAAACTAAATACTGGATCAAGGACGAAGAAGTCGTTTCTGAGGTGGTTCCGGAAGGTGGTTTAATTTCCCACTGCGATCGATATTTTCTCCATTGCGCAACACCCATCGAGAAAAAACACCCAGATGAACCCAGTTTTCGCGATGTATTTGTATTAACGACGCCTGAGCACGGGTTAAATCGCGAACAAGAAGAATACCGAGCTAAGGTTCTTGAAGTAGATTTATAAATTTTAGTACATCGTCTTTGTTAAATATTTTAAAAAATATGAGTTACCCTACATGAGTGAAGCGCCTGTTATTAATCCTAAAATTGTCACCTTGCAATTACTCAAATATTCCTTTTGTGAAGACTTTGTAAATAAAAGGATGCCATTTCGTGATCAACATTTACTTCATATTAGCACAGCCTGCAAAAACGGAGTTGCCAAGGCAGGTGGAGCAAGTGGTGATCCTATAACAGACGGTTTGATCATATTCGCGGGTAGCAAAGACGATGTGCAAAATTTTGTGGATAACGATCCGTATTACCTAAATGGACTGGTAACCCAATACAGTATTGAAGATTGGTACGTTGTTTCGGGTTATGAAATTTTTGAATAGGTGGATAAATCGTGCTGAATAAAGAAAGTTTCTTAATGGCCATTGGTACTTCGCTGAGTACGATTGGCAAAAGCGTAGATACTCTCGATTATAAATTATCGACTGCCGATTTTGATCTTAATTCTATTGAAACAATGTTGTTTGTGTCTCAACTAGAAGGCAGTAGCGGTGTTGCTATTAATTTTGAAAAAATACCGGCAATTAGCGATATTCAGTTTGAAGATCTATGGAATGCAACCTTGTCATAGGTCTTAAGTAGATCTTCAAACAATTAAACCGTTTATTTAATTTTCAATCTTTGCGGCATTAACAACCGCGCGGTGTATTATGAACCTATACCAACAAATAAGCGCATATCGTAATCGAGACGATATTTATATCAAAAACGCGGGTGAATCTCCGGTAGCCTATCGCGATTTTTTCGAAAATGTCGATCGCTTAGCAGAAACACTCGATTCCATCTTGCCAGCCAAGGGCGTTGTTTTTTCTGATCTGCCTAAGTCGGTGGAATCGGTAACCTTGTTGATGGCTTGCATAAAGTTAGGATTGGGTTTCTGTTTTATTGATACAACTCTGCCGACTGCTAGAAAACTCAGTGTCTTTAATCGAGTTAATCCAATTCTTTGTGTGTGTACACCAGAATTTGGTGCAGACTTAACCGCTAACAATGAATCTTCATCGTGCGCAGATTTACTTGCAAAGAGTCCGGTGACATTTCAACACGCGTATTTATCAGTAAACAAAATAAATACCCAATACGACGGTAATATTATTTTTACCTCTGGAAGCACCGGAGAGCCCAAGGGTGTTATGGTCGGTTTGCAGGCGTTAGCTCATTATGTTGATTCAATGCTAGAAGTCATGAACGAGCGCGCAGGCACCTGGCTTAGTTTGTGTCCCATCCATTTTGACGTTTTCCAATTGGATTTCTTGGTGCAGTTCGCTCGTGGTTTTAACATCGTTATTGCCGACTCGGGGCTTCTGCCTCAGCAAATCATGACGCTATTAAAATCGGACGACATTACAGAATTCCTAGCGATTTCTACCATTTTAAAAATGATGGGATTGATCTATCAAGGTAAGCCGCAGGAATTACCAAAATTGACCCGAGTCTACTACGGCGGTGAAGGCTGTCCGGTCAGTGTGTTAAAAACCATTGCTGGAATTTTTCCACAGGCTAAGTTCTGTCAATTCTATGGCCCAACCGAGAATACTAACAACACAACTTTCTTTAAGTTTGATCAGCCCTTTGATACCGATACCGGATTTATGCCGTTGGGTAATTCACTCAAACACGTTGATATTCAGTTGATCGATGAGCACGGATCTAAGATTCAAGAGCCGCGTATTGAAGGTCAAATTATTATTGCTGGCCAGCAGCTTATGGACGGGTATTTGGGTACTGAGCAAACCGAGCAATTAAAAATTTTCGAAGATGGCTCTAAGGCGTATTACACCGGCGATTTTGGCTATAGAGATGAGCAGGGCCGATTGTGGTTTACCGGTCGAAAAGACGATCTGGTTAAAATTCGCGGTAACCGAGTTTCTCTTCAAGAAGTTGAAGCAGCGGTTCTCAAATCAATGCCAGCGGGCGCCTATGCCATAGCCTTGGTTCGACAAAAAAATGGTTTTGATTCTTTAGTTGCTGGTGTAAGCAGCGATAAAAAAATAGAAATTAAATCCATTAAATCCAACATTTCAAAAACATTACCCGTGTATGCAGTGCCGGAATCGATCATCGAAATAGATTTTTCAGAAATAAAGACGCTTTCCACCGGAAAACTTGACCGTAAAAATTTTAAAGCCTGCTTATTAAAGCAATTGGAGGGATAAAAATGCACGCTGAATTAGCAACATTATATTGGAAATCACTCAATATGGATATGCCCGGAGATGCCGACGCTCAGTATTTGGATCTTGGTGGCAATTCGGTAGGTATTTTTGTGCTTACAGAAAGTATCCGCAAAAATTTGGATATTGACCTTGATCCGTCAGTGTTGTTATCCGAAAAATCCAGTCTAAATCAACTCACCGACCATGTTGAGAGCCTGACCCATGTCTAGAAACAAAAGCATCTATTCACTCACCGATGAACAATTAGAAACCTTCGATAAGCAAGGTTTTATTGGTCCGTTTACCTTGTTCGACTCTGAGCAAATGAAAGAGTTGTGGAATAAGCGTATTCGCAAAGAGTTATTGTATCGGGAAGACTGCGTTTTCCAGAATTCACGTTTGAATTACGATCGTCACTTAGATTTAAAGTCGCTTCAACAAATTGTTACATCACCGGTAATTGTAGATAAAGTCGCGTCCATTATGGGTGATGATCTGCTTTGCTGGCGTACTGAGTGGTTTCCTAAATATCCCGGTGACGGCGGTACTGAATGGCATCAAGCCAAGCGTTTTTTCGAGTTCGAAAATCAACCTAAACTCACCCCGCCTGAACATTTATTGGAAGGTGAAAAATACTGGGTTGTAACCGTTTGGATCGCCATGACCGATGCTACCCTAGAAAACGGCTGTATGAAGTTTATGCCGGGCAGTCATAAAGAAAATTGGTTCTTTGATGAATCTAAAGGTAATAATTTCGATCAGGAAAAAGTTGCCGTTAATGATAATTCTGGATTCTTTGGTTACAGTTGGGAAAATCTGAAGGTCGATAGCAGTTGGAAACCGGACGAAAGTAAAGCGGTAACCATGGAAGTTAAAGCCGGACAATTCTTTGTGTTTACTTCTAAGTGTTTACACGGTTCGTTTCCTAACATATCTGAGACAGACACCCGTTTTGCTATGGCGGCGCGTTACGTTATTCCAGAAGTGGCTGTTTATCAAAATTTAAAAACCTTTGATGCCTTAGGTGAAGTATTGGATCTCGATAAATACGCAACCCTATTGGTTTCTGGTGAAGATAAGGTAGGTATTAATAAGGTTAAAGAGCCTTGGTTGTAAACCTATAAAAACCTCTGATTAACTCCTCCAGGATTTAATCAGAGGGCAGAAACTAAACATGCGATTTCCAATTTCTTGCCCATTTTAATCACTGACCGTGCTTGAATTGGATGACACATCTGTGTATTGCTGGAAACTCTTGGTTAATCAAAGTTTCTTGTAAAAATTGGCTTCAATTCGTTTGTTAACACAGAAAATCCAAGAGTCTTGGGTTTTCTGTCGTCTCTAAAATAAAATTGTGATGAAGGTGCTCTGTGTTAGAAGTTACCCAGTTTGGTAATCCAGAAGGTGATACTTTAATTATTTTGTCTGGGTATATGTTTGGTAATTGGGTGATGATGCCAATGGCCAAACATATGCCGGATATTAATGTTATTTTAATCAGTAATTTAGGAACCGGGTACGGCGATGTAGTCGAGAGCGATATATCGGCCACATTGGCTTCTATTGACGCGGTAATTAAACAGTTTGGTCTCAAAGAATTCCATCTGGCTGGTCATTCCATGGGTGGCTTTATTGCACAAATATATACAAGCTTGCGTGCGCAAAGCACTATAAAGTCACTTATTTTATTGGGCAGTTGTCATCTGGAAGAGTTTAAGGGCTCGTATCGTAATAATTCTGAGCACGTTTTGAATGATTTATTTTCTCTGGATGCAGATACGTTTTTCAAATTTACAACCTTTAGTGCATTCTCACCTGAGTTTATGATCGGTGATAATTTATCAGTTCTAAAGCGCGATTTCTTTGCTTTTATGCCTGAGTTTGAAGATTGCAGTAAACAGCATATTTTATTAAAGAGTGTGAACGATTGGTTTGCTGATCATGTTTTAAATATTGATACCGAAATTTTAAATATTTATGCGCTGGGCGATAAAATTGTTAAACCAGAATGGGCTGAGAATTATTGTGCGCATAGCGCAAAGGTAAAAAATTATCCGATTTCTGGCAGCCACATGTTTATGTACGAAACGCCCGAGAGTGTTGCAGCAATTATTTCTAGATGGTTGAAGTAATCTTTAAGATCTTCTGATTAACCCAATCCTGATTTGATCAGAGAGCTAAAAGTAAAAATGCGACCTCCAAATTATTCACAATTTTAAACACTTATCGTTCTTGAAATTGACGACACATTCTTTTGTCGCTGGAAACGTTAGGTTAATTAGAGTTTCCTATAGAGGAAACTCATGTAAGTTTTTGTTCCTTTGATGTTTTTATAGGTTGAGTTGACATGATCGATGGTGTGGCATTTATTCGAGACAATTATCCAACAATCAGTAACAGCAACGATCCCACAATATACCGACATTTGTACCATCCCGATATATTGTGGTGTCCGCCCAGTCTTCCCGATAAAACCGGTGTGGATATGGTTGCCTTTTGTTACGGGATGAAGGATTACCATATTTATGTCGAGCTTCTTGAAATAGAAGGTTTGTCTGGGGATGATTTTTCTTACGTCACGGGTTTGGTTCAGGTAGACACGCTAACAAAATCTGGTGAATTTATCGAACGCATCGTATTGCGTGGTTCTTGGGTTGTTGTGAGCTATGAGGGAAAACCTTGCATTCGATATCAAGTTTGGAATCAAAAATAAATTGTAAAGGTTTTGTTTGACGTGATTAGATCTGCCTATTTATCCAAGCCGATTTTTATGCCCGATAATCGTAGGTTCGTAGACTATGTTCAGTCTTTTGCGCCCAGTTCGATTGTTTATAAAAGTGGTATTTTAAAAAATAACGAGGCACTTAGTTTTCTAGGATTGACCAATGGTCTAACCGATGCATTGGATTGGTTAGTTGATAATCTGTCAACGGCATCGCTTCCCATCATTAATAGAGTTGTAGTAACGAGTTCGACAATGTTCTTGTCTCCGCAAGAAACCATCGATTTTTGGACGGTATTAACGGCGTCCATAACACTGTCTGAGTCGGCAGAGCTTTATTTTTTAGGCGGCAAAGGTTGCAACAGTATGGTGTATGGTTGTTTGCAGTCTATTAAAGATGTTCAATCTGGTTTTCTGGACAATATTTTAGTTATTAATATTGATCTATTTTTGGAGCAGAGTAATCGCTACAGCGATTATGCGTTTTTCAGTGATAACGTAGCTTTTGTATGTATTTCTAACGAGGAGCTGGATTATATTTGCGAAGGTTATGATACAACATTGGCGCAGTATCCGGCGGATGCTTTTGCAACTTCCTGTAGTTTTTTCAGCAATGCTCCTGCTTTGAGCTTTTATCAAAAAGATGAGGTGGATTTTTTTACGCTCAATACTTTTTATTTTTTATTGGCAAAAAAATACCAGGCAAGGCCATCACAGTTGGCTTGGAATTTAGATACTCATTTATCGGTTCATCGGTATTCTTTTGATCCGTTTTTTAATTTAATCATATCTGACAGTAAACGCAGTGTGCTTCATGTCGAATCACCGCCTTTCCATTGTGATGAATTAAGGTTGTCGCGAGTTGATTAAATCATTATTCGTCGCGTTGTAGAGTAATTTCGGTCATCTAGGGTGTTGTATTAGAGAGACTTAGGTTATTTGTTCAAATAAAAAATGTATAGCCTTAGGTTGCCGGAGTGAATTTTATAATTGCAAACGCAGCGATTTTGCACACTTAAAAATTAATATTTTCTGGAAGGAATTCATCATGGAGTGGATTGCACTCGCACTATTTGCAATGACAGCAACTTTAACTCCTGGCCCAAGTAATGTTTTGGTAATGAGTTCAGGTTTTAATTTTGGTGTAAAAAAAAGTGTCCCCGTTTTTCTGGGCGTTGTTTTAGGCTTTCCGTTTATGCTGGTTGCGGTGGGCGTTGGTCTGTACAGTATTTTTGCGGTATTTCCGCTGGCGCACATTATTTTAAAAATTGTGGGCTGCGCTTATTTGGTCTACATGGCTTGGAAGATATTTAACACACAGTCGGTCAATGTTGAGTCGTCTGTAGGTACGCCGCCCAGTTTTTGGCATGGAGCTTTTTTACATTGGGTAAATCCAAAATCATGGATTGTAGCGGTCAGTACGATTGCGTCTTTCAGCCAGGTTCAAGATGAGAGGTTACAGGAGGCGTTACATGTGGCATTTATTTTTACTTCTGTCGCTCTACCTTGTGTGGGTACTTGGTTGGTGTTGGGCGATAAAATTCGAGCATTTGTAAAAAGTTCGTATCATGTACGCTGGTTTAACAGAATTATGGCAATTCTGCTGGTTTTATCGGTGATACAAACTTCTTTAAGCTGATGCTGCAGTGCTCAATATCTACATTGAGCGCTGCTTATATAAATAAAAAAACACATGTTATTAATAAATTAACATTGTTATTTTAATTATTTTGAATAAATAAAATCTGTCTGGTTATTCAAGTTCTACTGTCATTACATTACCGCCGTAGCCGTGCATTATGTCGTGAGCTCTGACTTGTACGGTGCGAATGCCTTCTGGAATTTCTATGTTATTTTTGGTTTTCTGGTAGGTTTCTTTGTCTAATTGTGGGTGCCGTAAATCTCGAACTGCTAGAATATTTCCTTGTAAATCAAGTATTTCCCAGCGGTTGGCGTAATGGTCCCAGCCTGAGTCATCGTGTTGTATAGAAACGTGGAAATTATAATTTCCCGAACTTAATTTATGGTATGTCACCTTAACAACATCGGCTTTGCCAGCAGAAGCGAGATTGCTCGCTGAGAATAGACTGACGGTTAACGCGGTTAAAATTGAAAGCTTTCGCAAAGGTGAGTTCATCATCCTGACTCCGTTGATTATTGTTTTTTTGTTTAGCATAGCGCTAATTTATTAATACAAAGCCTGCCTTGGCAATTGTATATAATTTTTTGTACGTGATATTGAATGATGGTTACTCTATCAAATGAGTTAATCATTCAATAGAGTAAATAAAAGGAAGGAGTGCTAAGAAGTGTTATAAAGATTTATTCATCGTTTCTGTAAATAAACTAAAAGCCTCTTTGGATTTCGTTTTTTTGCAAATTTTGGCAGGTTTGTTATCACCGCCTCGTCTTAATACCCCAAAGGTTGCAGGGTCGTAGGATTTTCGTTTTGCGCCGGTGTAGGTTACATCGGGAATATTTTGATTATCCCATTGGCTCGGTTGTTCAATTAAATCGTAAGAAACCGTTACCGAGCTGTATTCGCCAGAGCAAAAACTAGGGTCAATGACAACTAATGCTGCGAGTACATCCCAAAAATAATATTCGCCAGAATTAATAAACCAGTCGTTGTCGTCGAGTACTTTATCCCAAAAGATAGCCGCTTCGGTTTTTGCTTTCTTTTTAAAATCTTTAGCAAATTCGGTGGTTACTTTAACTTCGTTGGTAACATCCAATCCAACCACTTCTATATTTAATTGCGAAGAAAATACTTTTTCGGCAGCAATGGCGTCAACATAAATATTCCACTCTGCGCTTTTATTTGGATGTCCGTCGGTAAAGCCTGGAACAATAATATTTCCATGGGTATCGAATGATCCGCCCATAATCACTAATTTTTCGACTTTACTCACGTCTTCTGGATGATGCTCAATCCACTGGGCAATATTGGTCAGGCTGCCGGTGGCAAGTAGCGTTATTTTTTGCTGAGTACTTTCGATGGCTTCGTGAATTATGTGCACCGGGTGTTTTGCGGTAATAGGTAAGGTACCGTCGGCAATTTCAACGCCAGAAAGCGTATCGGCCTGTTGACGCCACGGTTCTGGAAATGTGAAGTAACCATCCAGTGGGTATGCATCTCCACAACCGATAACAACTTCGTCTTCGGTCGCTAACGCTAATAATGCCGGAATATTTCGCATGGCGGGCGCGCAGCGTGTTTCGCCAACTCCATTGGCCGTTACTGCTAAAAGATCGATTGAATCGGTTTTAGCTAATAATAATAAGGCTGACCAGTCATCAATGGCCATGTCGGTGTCGAAAATCACCGGGGTTTTTTCGGCTGCGTTCGCACTGAAAGCGTTACCTGTGAAACATGTTGTGGCGGCAACAGATAAAATTGCGCATTGTTTAATAAACTTCGATTTGATCATTTCTACGACCTGACCTGCTGTAATGAATAATGTATTGGTGAGTTATTTAAAACCACACCTAAAGCCTAGGAGCTAGTTTACCCGAGTTGACCGTTTGCTCATAAATGCTGATATTTAAGCTTGAACGGATAATATGTGTAGGTACCTCTGATTGCATCGTGGATAAGTTAATCAGATGTTGTTATACATTTAGTGTTCGGGTTGCTATTCATTAGGACGATTGTTTGGCGAATTTACCGAGGAAATTTCCTGAGTTTTTACGAAACATTACCGCTAGCGAGAATAGAATAATCCATCATCAATGACAGGCGTAAGGTCTGCTCGATGAGGATATCGGGTGAGGCGTAAAAGGCGTGATTGGTTTGTAGCTGGGCGCCGTTAGAACAGGCCTATCACTAACCAGCAAGCTGCTGCAAGAATCATAGCGACAAACACCGCTGCTGAACCTGCATCCTTAGCGCGACCGGACAGTTCATGATGCTCTACACCAACTCGATCTACGATCATTTCAATACCGGTATTAAGCAGCTCGATAATCATGACAAAGATAATGCTGCCAATAAGTATCAGGTATTCAAGAGCTGTTTTGGCAACCAGTGTTGAGAGCGGAATAGCTGCAATAAGCGCATAGACTTCAAAGCGAAAGGCTTGCTCGTACCAAAAGGTCGATTTCAGTCCTTTGAGAGAGTAATAGGCGGCTTTGAGTAGTCTGCGTATGGGTGGTGCCGGTTTTTTTTGGCCGTAAATTTTTGCTTTGGTATCGGTTTGCTTACTTTGACGAGCTTCTGACATGAGAGTTGACGTATTATTGTTATTTAGCTGAGTTTAAGTACTTGCACATTGGGATCGCGAGTCAGACCGGCGGCGTCGAGTTTATCCAAATAATCACGCCAAAGCTTAAACTGATTTTCGCACAGGGTTTTAAGATAATCCCACGAGTATAGGCCTGAATCATGACCGTCGTTAAAGATTATTTTTAGCGCGTAATTTCCACAGGCTTCTATATTCGTCATGGCCACATTGATTTTGCCGTGTTGCAAGGTTTCTTGTCCTTGACCGTGGCCACGAACCTCGGCAGACGGTG
This sequence comes from Sessilibacter sp. MAH3, assembly GCF_054658275.1. Classification (NCBI taxonomy): domain Bacteria; kingdom Pseudomonadati; phylum Pseudomonadota; class Gammaproteobacteria; order Cellvibrionales; family Cellvibrionaceae; genus Sessilibacter; species Sessilibacter sp. MAH3. Next base: position 23,714 of record NZ_BAAGIE010000023.1, read on the forward strand.
AGTGCACTCGGAGAAACTCCGCCGATAATTGATAATTGATGCCGTTGTATGCAAGCTCTAAAGTTTGGGATTGTTTATGCAGTTTGATTTTTTCGGGAGCATCCATGGCTAGCCTCACAGTGGAGCTGATGTTTGATTGGGTCGGTCGTGGTGAATTCTAACAATTCAGCGTTAAGCCCTGAAAAATGTGGCACGGCAATCAAGTTTTTAATTTTAACGCTATTTAAAAGTCGATTTCTAATGGAATTACGCTAACGAGCGTATTTATACAGAGGTGGGATGGGTATTGTTCGCGGAACATACCGCGAACAATGAGCGATATCGCGGTAATCATGAGTTCTTTAATGTTTTTGCGCGACCGGTAACTGATCCGCTTTGAACACAACGATGTAAAACCAGCGACACAGGGAATACCGAAGTAGTGTGTGTCGCTTGGGGCTTTGGGGCTTGGGACTCTGAATTAGCCAGAGCCCGCTGTTTGGCATTGCTGCTTAAAGAATAAAGCGGCTGAGATCTTCGTCGTGGGACAATTCGTTAAGCTGTGAATCCACAAACGCGGCATCAATAACGATTTCTTTTTCTGACTGTCCCGAGTTGAACGACACCTCTTCCAGCAAGCGTTCCATAACGGTATGTAGACGTCGCGCGCCAATGTTCTCGGTGCTTTCGTTAACCTGAAACGCAGTTTCGGCGATGCGGCGAATGCCATCTTCGGTAAACGACAAATCGACACCTTCGGTTTTCATCAATGCGATTTGTTGATCCGTCAGTGACGCATTTGGTTCTGTCAAAATACGTTCGAAATCATTTGGTGTGAGTGCATTGAGCTCAACACGAATGGGTAGACGACCTTGCAGCTCGGGAATCAGATCAGACGGCTTAGACAGGTGGAACGCGCCTGAAGCAATAAACAAAATATGATCGGTTTTGATCATGCCGTGTTTGGTGCTCACGGTGGAGCCTTCGATCAGTGGTAGAAGATCGCGTTGTACACCTTCGCGGGAAACATCGGCACCGCTTGAGCCTTCGCGTTTAGCGACCTTGTCGATCTCATCAATGAAGACAATACCGTTTTGCTCCGCAGCCTCAATAGCTTTAGCTTTGGTTTCTTCTTCGTTGATCATCTTGCTCGCTTCTTCATCGGCAAGTTGTTTTAGGGCTTGCTTGATGGTGAGCTTGGCTTTTTTGGTTTTGTTTTGGCCAATGTTCGAGAACATGTTTTGCAGCTGGCTGGTCATCTCTTCCATGCCGGGAGGTGCCATAATCTCAACGCCAACTTTTGCCGCGGCCACATCGATTTCAATTTCTTTGTCATCTAACTCGCCTTCACGCAATTTTTTGCGGAAGATTTGGCGCGTAGAAGATTCTTTCTGTCCTTCTTCTGAGCCGCGTGCAGGCGGTAGTAATGCATCAAGAATTCGCTCTTCGGCGGCGTCTTGGGCGCGGTGTTTGACCTTTTCTTTTTCTTGTTCGCGATACATTTTGATCGACATATCGACCAGGTCGCGAATGATAGAATCGACATCGCGGCCAACGTAGCCAACTTCGGTAAATTTGGTCGCTTCTACTTTAATGAAAGGCGCGTTTGCAAGCTTTGCCAAGCGGCGGGCAATTTCGGTTTTACCCACACCGGTCGGGCCAATCATTAAGATATTTTTTGGGGTTACTTCGTTGCGCAACTCTTCAACAAGTTGCATTCTGCGCCAACGATTACGCAGGGCAATGGCTACAGCGCGTTTTGCGTCTTTTTGGCCGACAATGTGTTTGTCGAGCTCGTGGACAATTTCGCTCGGTGTCATGCTGGACATAGGAATTCTCTTCTTGCTCTGTGTCTGGATTTAAAATTCCAGCGTTTCTATGACGTGATTTTGGTTGGTGTATACACAAATATCGCCAGCAATGGTTAGACCCTGTTTCACGATATCTTGTGCGCTCATATCGGTATTATCTAAAAGGGCACGAGCAGCAGATTGTGCAAACGGGCCACCGGAGCCTATGGCAATTAAATCTTGCTCAGGCTGAATAACATCACCGTTACCGGTAATGATCAACGAGGCTTCTTTGTCTGCCACGGCCAGTAATGCTTCAAGACGGCGCAGCGCTCGGTCGGTTCGCCAGTCTTTGGCCAATTCTACAGCGGCACGAACCAGCTGACCGTTATAGCTTTCAAGCTTTGCTTCAAAGCGTTCAAATAGAGTGAACGCATCGGCTGTGCCACCGGCGAATCCCGCCAAAACTTTGTTGTTGTAGAGGCGGCGAACTTTACGGGCATTACCCTTCATGATGGTATTGCCCAGTGAAACCTGCCCGTCGCCACCAATAACTACGGTGTTGCCACGACGCACAGAGAGAATGGTTGTTCCTCGATATTGATCCACAAAGAATCCTTAAAGCTGGAAAATAAAAGCAGTGTAGAGCACAGAGGTGGGGGTTGAGGCGAGATTTTCAAGCGTGAAAGTTAGATATTCACGCTTGAAGGTCGATGGTCTAGATTGACGCTATTTAGGCCTTTTAATGAGCAGCGGGTTAATGTCGTTAGATACCAGCGTCGCTCGGGCCGAAGCCATTTGCGAGCGGTTGTCGAAAGGGCCAACAATAACGCGGTGCCAAACCTGTTTGTTTTCGAGAGTGACTTTTTCTACGGCGACATCTAGGTTCATTAAAATCAGCTCGGCGCGCATGCGATCGGCGTCAGTGAGTTTTTGAAACGAACCAGCCTGCAACAGATATTCAATATTTTCTTGGGTAACGGTTTTACCGGTTTGAATGGGTGGCGCTGTGGCATCGACTTCTACCTCGCTTTCTTTGAGTAACTTATAAAACTCTAATCGAGGTTTTGGCGCGTCTTCTTCAGGTTTAGTGGCTACAACTTCATTTTTCGGCTGCGCTTTGGGTTGTACTTTTGGTTGAGCGGGCAGTGGTGTTGTAACAACCGGTGAATCGGTTTCTTCGGGTTTGCTGGGTCCAACGCCAGAAAGATAAACCAAAAACATCGCAAACGCGCCAATAACGGCGCCCGACAATAGCCAAAGCCAACCGGGTAAGCTTTTTTGCGGTTTGGCCTCGGGCTTTCGCGAGCTGGTCCGACGAGTATTGGACGAAGGCGGTCTTTTCTTCTTTGCGAAATCGCGGGTCATAAGGGTTGAGTCTTTATCGAATTGGGGCGTTATTGTAGCGAAATGCTGGGATATATAGATAGATTAGCAAATGGTAAAATCGATCCCAATCACGATAATTGCATTTTTACGAAGAGTTGGGGTGATTAATCCCGTGAAAATGTGTGATAGCGAAATGGCTGACGAGAGTTTTTTTGGTTCTTGAGTGATTATTGGCACCTCTTGATCAGAGGAACCTCTGATTAAATCATAGCGGTGTTAATCAGAGATTCCTAACAGAGGTTCCTAAAATAATTTAAGCACCCGGTCCGCAATCTAAACAACGTTCGATAACTTCTGGGCCAATTTGCAGTTTGTGGTTTAGGTCTCTTAAAGCCGTGCGAACACCTTCTTCAATAACCGGATGGTAAAACGGCATTTCCAGCATTTGCGATACCGTCATGCGCATTTGTACTGACCAACTTAAAAGATGTGCAATATGTTCGGCGGCAGGGCCAAACATTTCAGCACCTAAAAATAATCCGGTACCTTGTTCGCCATACACTTTTAATAATCCGTGGTTTACACCCATTACACGACTGCGACCTTGGTCTTCAAAACTTACGCTGCCTTCGGCGTAGCATTGTTGGCAGCGTTCTTTGACTTGATTTAAATTTAAGCCTACGGTTGCGATTTGCGGCTCGCTAAATACAACACCTAAAGATGTTCTGCGTTTTCCAGCGCGAACGTCTGGGTAACGACCGGCATTTTCACCCGCAATTTTGCCTTCGTCGGCGGCTTCGTGTAACAGTGGTCGAAAATTATTAACGTCACCGGCAATAAATATATTGGATTTTCCGCAGCGCATCGAAAATTCGTCGAATATTGGCATGCCGCGCTCGGTTAATTCTAAGCTGGTTTTTTCGATATCAAGTTTGTCGATATTCGGCCGTCGGCCCGTTGCAGCAATTAAATAATCAAACGAGTCGGTGACAAAGCCGCGAGTCTTATGTTGGTAACTCACTAATACGTGTTCGTCTTCGCGACTAACCGTTTCTACCTTGGCATCAATATCTAAATAAAATTCTTCGTTAAAATGTTCGTAGGCATAGCTTTTAATTTCAGGGTCAGACAATGGACCCAATGCACCGCCAACGCCTAGCATGGTGATTTCGACACCTAAGCGATGTAACGCCTGACCAAGTTCTAAGCCGATAACACCAGGGCCAAAGACCACCACTTTTTTCGGTAGTGTTTCTAACTCGAACACATCGTCGTTCACCAGCAGTTTATCGCCGGCAGCTTCCATAAACGGAATTATGCTTGGGCGAGAACCTGTGGCAATGACGATACGCTGAGCGTTGACGATTAATTCTTCGGCATTATCGTTAAGCGCTACCGACAATTGATTGTCGCTTAAAAATTTTGCGTAACCGCGAATACGATCTTGCTCGGGAAAGTTTTCTACAGACTCCACCACAAATCCGCTGAAGCGATCGCGTTCAGACCGAATGCGCTGAAAGATGTCTTTTTCTCGTAATTGTGGTGCTGGGTAATCAACACCAAATAAATGGGTGGTTTTATGAATATATGCGGCGTTTGCTGCTGAAATTAATAATTTACTTGGCATGCAACCAACTCGGGCGCAGGTGGTGCCATAAGGGCCGCCTTCGATGATCACCACATTTTGAGTGTATTGTTTAGCGGCGCGATAGGCAGCGAGGCCTGCGGTTCCAGCGCCGATGATTGCGACATCTACATCTCGAGTTTGCATGTTTTTCTCCTGCTTTAAACAAAAAAAACGCCGGGATTTACCCAGCGTTTTTTTAAGATGGGATTTATTGTCTAACTTATTTTGCTAAGTAGGCTTCTAGCTGATCAGCGGTGCCAATTAATTCGCCGTCGATGTAAACCTGTGGAGTGGTTCCAGCACCGGTCACTGCCATTAAGCTTGAGAAGCTCAATCCGTTTTGGCCAAGTTCAATTTCTTCGTATTTTAAGCCGTTTGCTGCCAGCGCTTTTTTAGCGCGGGTACAGTGTGGGCAACCTGGTTTGGTGAATACAGTTACACGTTTTGGTTGCTCGGCGTTTGGGTTGATGTAGTTCAGCATGGTGTCGCCGTCGGAGACTTCAAACGGGTCGCCGGGTTTTTCTGGTTCGATAAACATTTTTTCTACGACGCCGTTTTTAACCAACATCGAGTAACGCCAGCTGCGTTTGCCAAAACCAAGGTCGTTTTTATCCACCAACATGCCCATGCCTTCAGAAAACTCACCGTTACCATCTGGAATAAAGGTGATGTTTTCGGCGTTTTGGTTTTTCTGCCACGACTGCATAACAAAGCCGTCGTTTACCGAGATACATACAATGTCATCGACGCCGTTGGCTTTAAAAACGGGCGCAAGCTCGTTGTAGCGTGGTAGGTGCGTAGTTGAACAGGTTGGGGTAAATGCGCCGGGCAAAGCAAAAACCACGACGGTTTTATTGGTGAAAAGGTCTTCAGTAGTAACGTTTTTCCAATCATTGCCATCGCGAGTACGAAAGGTAACGGAGGGTACTTTATGGCCTTCTTTATTCTCTAACATGATGTCGTCCTCTCAGAGCGAGTTGTTTTGTCTTGATGAGGTAACTTTAAATAAAACTATTAGATTGTGGAAATTAATTAATAAAATTTAATCGATAGTTTTGTTAAATAAATCTATTGGTTTTAATTTTTTGATAGTTTTTTGTAATTGTTCGCGATTTCTCACAAATTAGTCTTTCAAAATGTATTACGTAGCGGGTCTGATCAGCGGATGCTGGTTTGAGTAACTATTAAGGCAGCTCTTGAGGATCTATATCGAGCGACCAGCGCAATTTGTGTTGTCCGGGCAGTTTTTCAATTTGACCAAGGCTTGCAGAGAGAGTGTGATGCAGCTCCGCTCTTGATTTGGCCTTGAGTTGAATAAAGTGCCGAAAACGATTCTTGATTTTTTCAAGGGTTGCTGGCATCGGCCCGAGTATTTGTAGCGTAGAGCTTGGTGGCAGGTTGGTCTGAAAAACCTGTCGAACATTTGATAAAAATTGTTCTGCACTGTAAGAATTTTCAGATTCCGCGGCCAATATGGCGAGATGCGTATAAGGAGGCATTTCGGTGAGATAGCGATCTTGCAGTTGTAATTGCGCAAAGTGGTCGTAACCCAGTGAAAATAAATCATGAAATAACGGATGGTCTGGATGGTGGGTTTGAATTAATACGTGCCCCTGCTTTTGCGCACGTCCGGCGCGTCCGGCCACCTGAACTAATATTTGGGCGGTTTTTTCTAGGCCTCTAAAATCGCCACTGAGTAAACCTGAATCTGCATTAGCAACCACCACTAATGTCATGTTCGGAAAATGATGGCCTTTAACCAGCATTTGTGTGCCGACTAAAATGCACGGTTCTCCTTGATTAATTTTTGTTATTAAATCGTCAAAAGCATTTTTGGTTTGTGTGGTATCTCGATCAACCCGCATTATCGATACCGATGGAAATCGATTTTTTAAAAAAACTTCGAGTTTTTCGGTGCCGATACCGACATCAATTAATTCTGGGCTAAAACAACTTGGACACTGATGGTAGACTGGTTTTTGATAGTCGCAGTGATGGCAATGCAAATGTTTAGGATAATGATGCAGCGTTAAATTCCTATCGCAATGTTTGCATTTAGAAATCCAGCCACAGTGATGACACATTAATGCCGGAGCAAAACCGCGGCGATTTAAAAATACTAAAGCCTGCTGATTTTTTTGTAGAGTGTGATCAATGGCCGCTAACGATTTTTCGGTTAAACCTTCAAAGATGAGTTGGTTTTTTAAATCTTCCAACTCTATTTTGGGTTCAAAGCTTGTAGCGGCTTTTTGGGTTAAAAGTAGTTTTTTAAAACGATCTTTATCGGCGTTTAAAAGAGACTCAAAAGAAGGTGTCGCAGAGCCTAAAATAACTGGAATATTTAATTTTTGTGCCCGAACCAGAGCAATATCTCGTGCGTTATAGCGCAATCCGTCTTGTTGTTTAAACGATAAATCATGCTCTTCATCGATAATAATCAAACCAAGATTGGGTGCCGGTGTAAAAATACTTGAGCGTGTGCCGATAATAATGTCTGCTTGGGTATTTTTTGCGCTTAGCCAATTTTGAGCTCGTTCTGTATCATTAAGAGATGAATGTAGAGCAACAATATTTGCTTTAAATCGTTCTTGAAAGCGAGAAATTGTTTGCGGTCCCAAACTGATTTCTGGAATTAAAACTAAGGCTTGTTGGCCTGACGCTAGAATTTTACCAATGGCTTGAAAATAGATTTCGGTTTTGCCGCTGCCGGTATTTCCTTGCAGTAAGTGAACTTGGAATTTTTCTAACACCAAATTATTGATTACGTGTTTTTGTTCATCATTTAAGATGAAGGGTTCCGGCAGTAGCTCTGGTTTTTGTTTGTTATTTTCACGTACTGTTTTTTTAATTAAATGTTTGCTTTCTAGCGCCTTTAATATGGCGGAATTTATATCGGTATTTTTCAGAGATTCTTTGGAAGGCTGAAATTTTTTAATATAATCCAACGCAGATTTTTGCTTGGGGGCATTTTTTAACGCTGTGTCACTCAGGCCGAATGATTCTGTTGTAGGCAGCCAATATTCTTCTTTTTGTAATTCGATCACTTCGCCTAAACGAATTTTTTTCGGAAGTGCTGTGGTGAGAGTTTCACCGAGCGAATGGTGATAATAATTTGCCACCCACTGACAGAGTTCAATGGTAGCAGCATCGATGATGGGTGTTTCATCTATAAAGCGATGAATGGCTTTGAGTTTTGAGTTGGGTTCATTGAGCGTGATTTCTTTGGTGCCAACGATGATTCCGATGAGTGTGCGACCGTTTTTCTTGCCAAAAGGCACTTCTACTCGACAACCAATAGCTTGATCAGGAATTGCTAATGTTGTGTGGCTTTCAGGTGTTAGCAGGTCGGGAGTCGAGTTAGGAGCGAGATAGTCGAAGAGCGCGCGCAGTGGAACGGGTAGGGCAATTTCAAAAATAATCACAAATACGTTCTTGAAGTAGTTTGTATGAACCAAAATGGCGTCGGATTGGTCGAATTTTCTTGCGTAAGCAGGACTTTGCCAGTAGTATCGCCAGCTCTTAAAATTCCGCTAACATTAACCGTAGTGCGGTGCCCAACACAAGTTTGGGTGGCGGCACAAAAACGCGTAGGAAAGATCATGAAAGCTGATATTCATCCTAAATATACCGACGTTACTGCAACTTGTAGCTGTGGCAACACTATTCAAACTCGCTCTACCTTGGGTCGAGACCTTCACCTTGACGTTTGTTCATCGTGTCACCCATTCTACACTGGTAAGCAAAAAGTTGTTGATACCGGTGGTCGTATCGATCGCTTCAAGAAGCGTTTCGGTAGCCGCATCAATAAGTAATGCAGTAGCTCTAAAAACAAAAAAACCCGCTTTTGCGGGTTTTTTTGTTTCTGGGCAGCCTTAAAACAGTTCTTCGATGGTATCTACGTCTTTTGAGTTGCCATCTTGGTTATCGGAAATTTCTGGCACATTTTCAGCGCGGAAGATTTCAAAAATAGCATCCGGATCTCCGGGAGCAGCTCTTTTTCCCGTCTCAGGATCGATCTTGATCGACACTATGCCATCGGGTTGACGAATATTATCTTCCGGTACACCATCAAGTGCGATCTTCATAAAGTCAATCCAGATTGGTAAGGCTGCGGAGCCGCCAAACTCGCGAACGCCCAATAATTGGTTCTGATCAAAACCTAACCAGGTTGTTGCCACTAGGTTACTATTGAATCCCGAGAACCAAGCATCGGTTGGGCCGTTGGTAGTGCCGGTTTTGCCGGCGAGATCGCTGCGTTTTAGTACTTGAGCTTTTGTGCCGGTACCTTTGCGAATCACGTCCCTAAGCATAGAGTTTATGAGGTAGTTGACTTGCTCGCTCATAATTCTTGGCGCTACAGGTGTTGTGGGTCGTTCGGTAGTTCGGTAGGCATAGTGCAGGCGCTCGGCCAGAGTTTGATCCTGACGGGTGCGAATAGGGTTTTGTTCCACCAACGCTGCAAACTCTTGCTCAGCCAGTGCCGTTAATTCTTGTAGTTCTCGTTCTTGTAGGCAGCTCTCGTTGCAAACCGTAGGCGGTGTCGCAAACTCGATAATGAAACCGTTCGAGTCTTCTATGGCATCCAATAAATAGGGTTCAATTTTGTAACCACCGTTTGCAAACGATGCGTAACCGGTTGCGACCTGCAATGGTGTTAACGCGTTGCTGCCTAGGGCAAGAGATAAGTCTTTTGGAAGACTTGATGTGTCAAATCCAAAGCGGCCGAGGTTGTCTATGGTGGTGTTGATTCCTACTTCTCTTAATACGCGAATTGAAACTAGGTTTCTGGAGTTGTAGAGCGCCTCTCGCAAACGTGTTGGGCCATAGAATTTTCCACTGGAGTTTTCTGGGCGCCAAGAGCTTTCAAGTCCAGCGTCGTCAAACACAATAGGTGCGTCATTTACTAATGTCGCTGGAGTAAAGCCGTGTTCAAGAGCGGTGGTATAAATGAATGGCTTGAAGTTAGAGCCTGGTTGACGTTGTGCTTGCGTAACACGGTTAAAATGGCTCTGATTAAAATCGTAACCACCAACTAAAGCTCGAATGGCGCCATTTTTAGGATCTAAAGCAACTAGCGCGGCCTGAGCTTCAGGAATTTGAGAAAAATGCCAACTCTCTGAGTTTTTGAAGACACGAATGACATCGCCGGGCTGGAGGAAATCTCGTGGCGATTTATATCTGGCAGTCGTACCATTTTCACTGAGATAACCACGAATATTCTCAAGGCCGTTTTCTTTCGAGACAAATATTTCGCTGCCATCACTTAATAGCGCGTGGATACCAGCATCAGAGACTTTTGTAACAGCAGCAGGAGCGCGTTTTGCAAACGTTGGAATATTGCTGAGCTGTTCCTGCCAAGATTGTTGATCAAATACAGCGACGCGCGTTGCAATAGTTTCCTCTTGAGGTTGATCAAGATTCTCTGAATTTAATTCGGTATTTAATAACGAGTTTTGCTCTGTTGATTCCTGAGTATTTTCTAAAGACGAACTCTCATCGGAATTAATGGCAATTATCGGTAAATTAACTTCTTTTATTTCTGAAGTGCTAAGCGTTGCTTCTTTACCTCGAAATCCATGACGTTGATCATAATCTTCGAGGCCGTTAATTAATGAATTTTGCGCCGCTTGTTGCAATTTACTGTCGACGGTTAAATACGCTTTATAACCATCGGTGTAGGCGCTTAATCCAAATCGGTCAATCATTTCTTTGCGCGCCATTTCAGCGATGTAAGGCGCATTTAAATCGACAACGGCACCGTGATTTTTGGCGGTAACTGGTTCTGCAAATGCGGTTTGATAAGTAAGTTCATCGATATAACCCAACTCCTTCATTCGCCCTAAAATCCAGTTGCGACGAATTAAAGCGCGTGTTGGATTAACAATTGGGTTATAAGCCGACGGCGCTTTCGGTAATCCTGCGATCATTGCCGTTTGCGCTAGACTTAACTCATCGATATTTTTTCCGTAATAAACTTGAGCCGCTGCTTGGATACCGTAGGCGCGATTACCCAAATATATTTTGTTCACATATAAAGTGAGAATTTCCTCTTTACTCAGTTCACGTTCAATTTGCAAAGCAAGTAGAATTTCGTTGAATTTGCGAGTAAATACTTGCTCACGAGTTAAGAAGAAATTGCGTGCGACCTGCATCGTAATGGTACTTCCGCCGCCCTGAATTTCTCCTGTTTGCAATATTTGTGATACCGCTCGCAAAAGGCCTTTTATATCAACACCGCTGTGCGAGTAAAATCTATCATCTTCGGCCGATAAGATTGCATGGGCGAAATTTTCTGGAATTTCCTCAAATCGAATTGGGCTACGACGTTTCTCACCAAACTCACCAATGAGTTTTTCGTCACGAGTGTATATGCGCAGTGGAATCTGAAATTTAGTTTCTTTTAGAGTTTCTACGTCGGGCAAATTAGGTGTTAAGTACAGGTAAATTCCTGCTAAAAAAGCAGTCGATGAGCCTGCAAAAAATAACATTAGCCAAAACGTGACAGAGATAACGAATTTAGTACGTGACATTTTTTCTTTATGAATTAACGGCTTAGAGCACAATTGCTCGTGTTAGAACATTATAAAGTCTTTTTGTTGCATTAACTAATTGTTGTCATATTGCACCTTTAAGTTAAAGTGCTATAACATAAATGCTAGCTAAGTTGCGGAATTTGATAGAAAAATGGGTATTCTCGATATTTTCGAAAGCAAGCCAAAACCCGTGCTTGGGCTGGATATCAGCTCGACTGCGATCAAGCTTATTGAGCTCAGTCGTCACGGCAACGGTTATCGCGTAGAGAGCTACGCGGTTCGACCTCTACCTGCTAACGCGGTTGTCGAGAAGAATATTAATGAGGTCGAAGTCGTCGCCGAAGTGCTACGCACGCTTATTAGCCTGTCCAAGACAAAAATTAAAAATGCAGCGGTCGCTGTGGCCGGGTCGGCTGTCATCACTAAAGTCATTGAAATGCCTAAAGGTCTTTCTGATGACGCGCTTGAAACTCAAATCACACTCGAAGCAGATCAATACATTCCCTATCCTCTTGAAGAGGTTGCATTAGATTTTGAAGTGCAAGGCGAATCTCAAGAACACGAAGGGCAGATGAAAGTACTGCTTGCAGCGTGTCGCCGGGAGCACGTTGATTTGCGAGCGGAAGTTTTGTCGCTAGCTGGCCTTACTGCCAAAGTGATTGATGTTGAAGCCTACACTATGGAGCGCGCTTTTCAGTTGATTTCGAATCAACTTGAAGAGCAGGAAGATCAAGTGGTTGCTATCGTTGATATTGGCGCAACCATGACAACGCTCAGTGTATTAGTCGATGGCAAAACGGTTTACACCCGCGAACAGCTATTTGGTGGTAAACAACTCACTGAAGAGATTCAGCGTCGCTATGGCTTGTCTATGGAAGAAGCCGGTCTTGCCAAAAAACAAGGCGGCTTGCCGGATGATTATGCATTAGAAGTTTTGGAGCCATTTAAAGAGGCCGTTGTTCAGCAAGTTACTCGATCTTTGCAATTCTTCTTTTCTTCCAGTCAGTACAGTGATGTCGATCAAATTATTCTTGCCGGTGGTGTCGCAACTTTAGACGGTATGGCGGCGATGATCGAAGAAAAGCTCGGAACTCAGACGGCGGTCGCAAACCCTTTTGCACAAATGTCGGTAGCATCTCGGGTTAATTCTGCGGTATTGGCCAATGATGCTCCTTCGCTAATGATTGCGGTGGGACTTGCGCTGAGGAGTTTTGACTAATGGCGAATATCAACCTTTTACCTTGGCGCGACGAACTTAGGGCGGAAAAACAAAGACAGTTTTACACGGTCTTGGGGCTTGTTGCGATTCTGGCAGGTGCCGTTATTTTTGTGTGGTTGAGTTCAGTTAATGCACAAATCGATAGCCAGCGAGTGAGAAACAATATTTTAACTCGTGAAATTGCCGATCTTGATAAAAAAGTGGCCGAAATCAAAGACCTACGTGAGCGTCGAGAAGATTTGGTTGGTCGGATGGAAGTTATTCAGAGTTTGCAGGGCGATCGTCCTCAAATCGTACGAGTTTTTGATGATTTGGTTCGAGTGGTTCCCGACGGTGTTTATTTCACCAAGTTGCAGCGTTCTGGAGCTCAGGTTTCCATCGAGGGTGTTGCTGAATCAAATAACCGCGTTTCATCATTGATGCGTCAGCTTGATGAGTCTCAGTGGTTTGAAGATCCTAATTTGCAAAGTGTAACGCGTGCAAAAGAAGGCGGCGATGAAGATCTAATTCCGAATTCCTTTAAGATGTCGGTGCAAATTTCTTCACCGAAGAAAAACGATGAAGATGGAGCTTGATGATGTCGCTTGCAGATACTCTTGATCAACTCAAAGAATTTGATTTTAACGACCTCGATTTCGAGCGCATTGGCACTTGGCCCATTGCCGGTCGGATATTCATTTGGATTCTTGCCTTCGCCCTGATTTTAGCTGGCGCCTACTTTTTTAAAGTTAAAGATCTTAATCAATCTCTAAACGCCGAAAGCGCAAAAGAAGTTCAGTTGAGAAAGACTTTTGCTACCCGTGCGTTTGAAGCGGCAAATTTGGAAGTTTACCGTAATCAAATGATTGAGATGGAAGAGTCTTTTAGTGCTTTGTTATCTCAGTTGCCTAAAGAAGCTGAGGTCCCTGGACTATTAGAAGATATCACCGAGCGTGGTAACTCCACTGGATTGCAGATTAAAAGTATTGAGCTTGAAGCTGAAGTTGTTAAAGATTTTTACGTTGAGCTGCCGATATCTATAAAGGTAACCGGTGGTTATCATCAGTTTGGTGCGTTTGTCAGTGGTGTTGCGGCATTACCCAGAATCGTGACACTGCACGACTACAAAATTGAGAAAGGTAAGGATCAACCTACGCTGTTTGATATGGAGATTCTTGCTAAAACATACCGTTACAAACCACAGGAATAGCGACGTGTTGAAAAGTAAGTTTTTAAAGTCGCCCAAATCAATCAAGAGAAGCTCGTCGTTAATGACAGTGCTTTCTTTATCGATTTTACTGTCTGCGTGCGGTGGTTCTAATAATGGCGACTTAGCACAGTATATTGCTGAAACCAAAAGGCGTCCGGCGGGCGCTGTAGAGCCGTTACCGAGCTTTAGTCCTTATGGAACCTACACGTATTCTGCGGCAACACTGCGGAGCCCATTTCAGAAGCCCGCGCGAGTTCTAGAAAATTTCGCATTCGGAAGTGGTTCGTCTGATGTGGCTCCCGATGAAAACAGAACAAAAGAATTCTTAGAATCTTTCCCACTAAGTTCTTTACAGATGGTTGGTTCGCTGGAACAGAACGGCGTTTTGTGGGCATTGATTGATGATGATAACGGCGGTATTCACCGCGTTACAGTAGGCAATTATGTAGGATTGAATCACGGTCGAATTGTAGAGGCCAACAAGGTTCACCTTACTATTTTAGAGATAGTCTCCGACGGCAACAGTGGTTGGGTGGAGCGTCCAGATACCCTAGAACTGAAGGTTTCAGAGTAGGAAATAATTATGTTTAAAAATAATCGCCAGGTTTTTAAAGCTGGGATCGTAGCCTGGGTTCTGACCACCACCAGTTTTGCATTCGGTCAAGCGACGCTTAATGACATTAAATTCTCTTCATTACCTGGAGAGAAGTTTGAAGTCAGTATGGAGTTTTCTGAACCTCCTTCAGAGCCGGTTGGTTACATTATCGAAGAGCCCGCTCGAATCGTTTTGGATTTTCCGGATGTAGAGAGCAGTCTTGACAAAAAACGGTACCCACTTTCCTTTGGTGGTGCTGACAGCGCCATTATTTTGTCTGCACAAAATAGAACACGTCTAATTCTAAATTTGAGTGACGCCTCCACTTATACAACTCGCCAAGACGGTAATAAGTTTTTCGTAGTTGTTGGTGAAGGCGGTGATCAAGTTGCCAAGGTGACTGTGCCAAAAGATGATGTTTTGGATAGCGCGGTAAGCCAAAAGGCGCCTAGTATTATTTCCAAAGATCGTGTTTCGATTACCGATGTAGATTTTCGCAGAACTGAAGCGGGAGAAGGTCGAGTAATTATTCGTTTGTCACAACCTACTGTAAATGTTGATGTTGAAGAAACGGCTTCCGGTATTGAAATTAACTTGGTTAATGTGACTTTGCCGCAGGAATTCCGCCGTCGTTTAGATGTTACTGATTTTGCAACGCCGGTGAGTTTTATCGACGCAGACAGTCAGTCTGGTGTGACCACGGTTAAGATCGATCCTGTTGGCGAGTACGAGTACTTGGCGTATCAAACCGATAAAGAGTACATCGTTAGTGTAAAACCACTTACCGAAAGCGAAGCTGAAGATCGCCGTACGCGGTTCCAGTTTGTGGGTGAAAAGCTTTCATTAAACTTCCAAGACATCGAAGTACGCGCCGTTCTTCAGTTAATTGCTGATTTCACTGATTTGAACCTAGTGGCCAGTGACACGGTTGAAGGTCGTATTACCTTGCGTTTAGAGAATGTGCCATGGGATCAGGCGCTGGATATCGTATTAAAGGCTAAAGGTCTTGATAAGCGTCAGGTAGGTAACGTGTTGTTAGTTGCTCCGGCTGCAGAGATTGCCAGCAGAGAACGTCAAGAACTTGAAACTCGCAAACAGCTTGCGGAGCTCGCACCCTTACGAACCGAGCACATTCGTATTCTTTATGCTGATGCCGCGCAACTGTTTAATCTTTTCGACAGTGAAGGCGAAGGTGAAAACAGCACTCAGAGTATTCTTTCTGAGCGTGGTAGCGTAATCGTAGACGAGCGCACCAACTCAATTATTTTGACGGACACAGAAGATAAGATTGAAGACTTTAAGCGTCTAGTCACTCAAATTGATATACCGATTCGCCAAGTTTTAATCGAAGCGCGTATTGTTACCGCTAGCACCGACTTTGTTCGTGATTTGGGTGTTGAGTGGTCTGCGGGCTATATCGATAATGGCGATAACGATAGCTTCTTCGTTGGCGGTAACGTCAACAATGATCTTGACCTAAACAATGGTGTTTTGGGTGGTGATTTTGGTTCGGTAGATTTGGGCGCCACATCCGCAACCAGCGATATCGCGTTCGGCTATGTCCGTGACAATTTCTTGGTTGAGCTTGAATTAAGTGCATTGGAGTCTGAAGGTTACGGTGAGGTGATTTCGCAACCTAAAGTCGTAACCGGTGATCAACAGCCAGCATCTATTCGCTCTGGTTCTGAAGTGCCTTTCCAGCAAGCTTCGGCTAGTGGTGCTACCACCACCCAGTACCGTGATGCTGTATTGAGTCTTGAAGTTACACCGCAAATTACGCCAGATGATCACATCATTCTTAACTTAGTTGTTAACCAAGATGCCATTGGTGAGGTTGTTGCTTTCGGTGCGAACAGTGCTCCAACCATTGACGTTACTGAAGTTCAAACTCAGGTTTTGGTTAAAAATGGCGAGACCATTGTGCTGGGCGGTATCTTCCAATCTACTGAGAACGTTGCTGAGCTTAAGGTTCCGTTCTTAGGTGATCTTCCAATTGTTGGTAACTTATTTAAGCGTACGACCAAAGATATCGATAAAAGTGAATTGTTGATCTTTATCACGCCTCGCTTGTTGGAAGACCCTGTAAGACGTTAATATTTCCTAAAATCGATCAATTTTAGGCGAACGTCATTTGCTAGAAGAAGATAAGAACATTGTGTTGGTAGGGCCGATGGGAGTTGGTAAATCCACCATCGGTCGCATGCTGGCACAATTGACCCAGCGCGAATTCAAAGACACAGACCATGTCGTTGAGGAGCGCACCGGCGCAGATATCCCTTGGATTTTTGATGTTGAGGGTGAAGAGGGTTTTCGCGCTAGAGAAACTTCTGTTCTTCAAGATCTTTTGCAAGTTCGCAATTTGGTTTTGGCGACCGGTGGCGGAATAGTAACTCGCGAAGAAAATCGAGAGCTTCTCAACAACAACTCCGTTGTTGTTTATTTAACGGCATCGGTTGAGCAGCTTTACAAGCGTACCCGTAAAGATAAAAAACGACCGTTACTGCAAGTTGAAAACCCCAAGGCTAAGATCGAAGGTTTGATTGCCGAGCGAGCGCCTTTGTACGAATCGGTTTCTCACTATCAAGTATCAACGGATAATAAAACGCCGAAAGCGGTAGCGGAGAAGATCTTCTCGCTAATTAAGCAATGATTGCTCAAGCGGTATGTGTTAGATTTTTCGGTCGATGTTATGCGAGCGGAAGTACACAATGGAAACACTACACGTAGATCTTGGTGATCGTGCCTATCCTATATTTATTGGCTCTGTATTGACCAATTCTGAGCTAATAAAACCTTATCTCACCTCAAATCAGATCTGCATCGTAACAAATACGGTTGTTGCGCCTTTGTATCTAGAGGCGTTTTGTGAGTCTTTGTCTGATTATTCGATACTCAAAGTCATTCTGCCGGATGGCGAGTCTCATAAAGATCTTGATACCCTAAATACAATATTTGATCAACTCTTGGCGCATCACCACAATCGCAAAACGACCTTGATAGCTTTGGGTGGCGGTGTGACTGGGGACATGACCGGATTTGCCGCAGCTTGCTATCAACGAGGCGTAAATTTTATCCAAGTTCCGACCACGCTCTTGTCCCAAGTTGACTCCAGTGTGGGTGGCAAGACGGGTGTGAATCATAAACTTGGCAAGAATATGATAGGTGCGTTTTATCAGCCCAAATGTGTGCTGGCTGATACTGATGTGCTCAAAACCTTGCCGCAAAGAGAGTTATCCGCAGGTATTGCTGAAATTATTAAATACGGCTTGTTGGGCGATGCGGAATTCTTTGAATGGTTAGAAGAGCATGTTGAAAAACTGTTGGAATGTGACCGGGAAGCGCTAACCTACGCCATCAAGCGTTCGTGTGAAAATAAAGCTCAAATCGTTGCTCAAGATGAAAAAGAATCTGGGGTACGAGCTTATTTAAACCTTGGACATACCTTTGGTCATGCCATCGAAACAGCAATGGGTTATGGAACCTGGTTGCATGGTGAGGCGGTTGGTGCTGGCATGATGATGGCGGTTGATTTATCAGCTCGCATGGGCTTGATAGATGAGTCCGTTGTTTCTAGAACGAAAAGTTTATTAGAGCGCGCCAAGTTGCCAATACAAGGCCCCGCTTGCATGACCAATGAGCAGTATATTGACTTAATGTCGGTGGATAAAAAAGTGCTCGATGGTCGGTTGCGTCTGGTGTTATTGAAGTCACTGGGTGAGGCGTTTGTTACCAGTGATGTTGATCCCAAGATTTTGGCGGAGACATTGAATGCAACTCGATCTACAGATTGATTGAATTTACGATCTGCCTGACATGAATAGTTCGGTTAGTCGGTCAGTATTAGCTCGACATAACACCGGTAGCCATCAATGCCGATTGCTCTAAAGGGGCATTGAGCATAACCAATCGAGAGTGCGAACTCCTCTTGGGTGTTCTTGCATAAATTAACGAATGATATTCGAGGGTAATTTGTCAGAAGCTCTATTGGATCATGAGGCTGATATAGAAGGGACAACTTCTTTAAATTCAGTCTCATCGTTTATCGCAGTAGCTCGCCAGCCTCAGCTGCAACGAGCTGCTCACATGTGTCGCTACGGTGATCAACTGTTGGTCGTGGTTGCTAATCACGATCAGGGCAAGAGCTTTTTTCTAGATAAGCTTGTTGATGAACTCAAGGGCTCTACACAGCTAGCACTCGTTAAATCCCGATCACTAGAGTCCCCGGCTGAATTACTGTCGCAAATCCTGAGTTTATTCGTTGATCAATTGCCCGATAATCAAGATATGAGTATTGGCGCACTGCTTGCTCGAATCCGAGTTTGTTTAACTCAGGATTCGTTAACGGCCCCCGTGGTGTTGATCGATGACGCGAACTGGCTGACTGACGAAGTGTTGTCGATGTTATTGAGTCTACTGTCGGCAGGCTTTGAGTCGGCGCCACTGAAAATAGTCATGGCGGGTAATCGAGAGTTAGTTGCAAGGCTCGATCGACTCGGAGGTTTAGAGGCGATGATCTACGATTTAGAGTTGGCTCTACCGACTCTGGATGATTGGCACCAATTCGCGGTGTCTGCCTTAGACCTTGATATTAATCGTGCTAGCACAAAGGCAATTGTTGATGGTGGTCGAGGCGAATTTAGTCGAGTGCTGGATGAGTTGAATCAAATTGACGATCCTTTTGCCGAGCCCATGTTGGATACCGCCCAGCCTCAGCCTAGGTTGGGTTTATCGCCAGTGCATATGATTGCCATCGTAAGCTTGCTGGCGGTCGGCGTTGGGGTGTTTTTAATTGGGGATCGTTTAGGTTCCAGTCCTGCCGAGCAATCGAAACCTCCAGCTGTTGTGGTTTTAGATTCCAGTCAGCCCAAAACTGCTGTTCTTGAAACTCCTTCAGCCACTGATAACTCTCCTTCGGGTTCTGAGTTGAACGACGTTGAGCGTGATCTATCTGGTTCTGCGATTTCAGTTCAAGATCTTCGCGAAGAGGTTGTCGGTCGTGGGGAGCTTTTACAAAATAACGCAGTAGCTGAAGTTGTTGTCGATCAGCCGAGAGAAGAAACCGATGCAGGTGAGTCTGGAGATGATCGATTAATTGTGTCGGATTCAGTTGCTGAGTCGGTAGTTGCTAAATCTACAATTACTAATTCCAGCAATGATGGTACAGTGGGTAAAATTCAAACTCAGTCAGCTCTTAAAACGCCTGTTTCTCAAAAGTTGACGGGCTCAATTCCAGTTTTATCCAGACCTGATAATCATTATGTATTGCAAATCATGGCTGCCCAAGGAAAGGAATCTCTGGAAACTTTTTTGAAAAGCCAAAGAAACCGTGACTCAATTGAGTTAGTCACTTTGAAGCGAAATGGGCAAGATTGGTTCGTTTTATTGCAGGGTGACTATGAAAATCGTCAACAAGCGCGAGATTCAATCGCCTCTTTACCTGAAAATCAGCAAAAAAATGGTGCCTGGCCAAGAAGTATTAGTGAGATTAAAGCGAATTTTCGCGGAAATTAACGCAAGATAGGCGACGTTTAAATAAATTCATTTCATATGGCGTGATTTTTGATCTGTCAAGATTGTCAGAGTCATATTCAGAAGGTAACATCTGCCGCCCATTCTAAGACAAGCCCCTACCCTAGGGGCTTTTTAGTCTTGGGCGACGGTTAATAACCTGATCTAACAGCATCCATACGGGGTCGCTGAAAGCCCAGTCAAGAGTGACGTTAGTTAAAAGCTAAAGTAAACCGGTTTTCCGGCTTTAGCGTAACTTCCAACTGCAAATGTGAGAGACCGCCTATGAGCAATGGCCTCTATAACCTAAATGAGTTCAAAGACAACTGTGGATTTGGACTTATAGCCCATTTAAAAGGGCAAGCAAGCCACCGATTATTGCAAACCGCCATTGAGTCATTGACCTGCATGACCCACCGTGGCGGCATCGCGGCCGACGGTAAAACCGGTGACGGCTGCGGATTGCTTCTACAAAAGCCCGACGGATTTCTTCGCGAAGTAGCGAAAACCGACTGCCAATTCGAGTTATCTGAACTCTATGGCGTTGGTGCATTCATGCTGAGCACGGATGAAACTCTCGCCCAAACGGCTATGCAAGTCGCAAAAGAAGAATTGGCGCGCGTCGATTTAACCGAAATCTGTTGGCGAGATGTGCCTACAGATCCTGCTTGTCTGGGGCCAATTGCTCTAGAATCGCTTCCGCTATTCAAGCATTTGTTTGTGAACAGTCATGGTTTGAACGATCAAGAGTTCACTTCAAAGCTATTTGTGGCCCGTCGTAAAATTGAGACGCGTCTAGCGAAAGATCCATCATTTTATATTGCCAGTCTTGCCACTAATGTCATCTCCTACAAAGGTTTGATGATGCCGGTGGATTTGGACAAGTTCTATCTAGACTTGGCGGATTCACGTTTAGAAACAGCGATTTGTGTTTTCCACCAACGCTTTTCTACCAATACTTTACCTCGTTGGCCGTTAGCACAGCCGTTTCGTATGATCGCCCACAACGGTGAGATCAATACCGTTATGGGTAACAGAAACTGGGCCGTCGCGCGTACGCCGAAGTTCGTTAGCCCATTTTTACCAAACTTAGATGAAATCAGCCCACTGGTTAACCGCGAAGGCTCAGATTCATCCAGTTTAGATAACATGCTTGAAGTGATGGTTACCGGTGGTATGGAATTGCATCGTGCAATTCGTATGCTGGTTCCACCTGCGTGGGAAAACGTAGAAACCATGGACCCAAACTTACGGGCCTTCTACGAATATAACTCCATGCATATCGAGCCTTGGGATGGCCCAGCAGGTTTGGTAATCACCGATGGTCGCTATGCGGTTTGTACGCTTGACCGCAACGGTTTGCGTCCATCGCGTTGGGTTATCACTAAAGATGGCCATATCACCGTCGCATCCGAGGTGGGAACGCACGGTTATAAACCACAAGATGTGGTTGCCAAAGGCCGTTTAGGGCCGGGCCAAATTCTTTCCGTTGATACTCAAACTGGTCAACTCTTCCATACCGAAGACGTTGATGATCAGCTCAAAAAGACTCATCCGTACAAACATTGGTTAAAGACTCGCGCCATGCGCTTGGAGTCCACTTTGAATGCCGACTTGGCTGAAAAAGAACTCAATGCAGATGAGCTAAAAGCGGCAATGAAGCTATTCCAAGTCAGCAATGAAGAGCGTGATCAGGTGTTGCGCCCGTTAGCTGAGTCTGGACAGGAAGCCGTTGGTTCTATGGGTGACGATACGCCTATGGCCGTGCTCTCAAAACAACAGCGCACGCCATACGATTACTTGCGTCAACAGTTTGCTCAGGTAACCAACCCGCCAATCGATCCGCTGCGCGAAGCAATTGTTATGTCTCTTGAGACCTGCGTTGGTCGCGAGATGAACATCTTTGATCAATCTCCAGATCACGCCGACCGAGTCATTTTGACCTCTCCGGTATTGTCTCCGGTGAAATTTCGCGCGCTTTTGGACTTAAATCGTCCGGGTTACGAAGTGGGTCAATTCAATTTGGCTTACGATCCCAACAAAACCAATCTTAAAGCCGCCATTGAGACCCTTTGCAAAAATGTAGAGGAAGTTGTCTCTCGCGGAACGGTTTTGATTGTGCTTTCGGACCAAGATATCGAACAAGGTCAATTGCCAATTCACGCACTGTTGGCAACCGGTGCTGTGCATCACCATCTAACGCAAACGGGTTTGCGTTGCGATGCCAATATCATTGTGCAAACTGCAACTGCTCGTGATCCGCATCAGGTTGCTGCGCTCATTGGTTACGGTGCAACTGCGGTTTATCCGTACCTGAGCTACTACGTACTAAACGACCTTATTCGCACTGGTGAACTGTTTGTTGATACCGACACAGCTTACAAAAACTACCGACGCGGCATTAACAAAGGCCTGTTAAAAATCCTTTCTAAAATGGGGATTTCTACAGTCGCTTCTTATCGAGGAGCACAGCTTTTTGAAATCATCGGATTGGACGAAGAAGTTGTTAACTTGTGCTTCCCGGATACCCCAAGTCGTATTAAAGGCGCACGCTTCGAAGATCTAGAAGACGATCAACGTATCTTGGCGGCAAGTGCTTGGGTAACGCGTAAACCAATCGCTCCGGGCGGCTTGCTCAAATTTATGCACGGTCAGGAATACCACGCCTATAACCCAGATGTGGTTCAGGCTATGCATCGTGCCGTTAAGAGTGGCGATTACTCTGCATGGCGTGATGTTGCGACTCTGGTCAATGAACGTCCGCCTGCGACGCTTCGCGATCTCTTAAGAATTAAGCCCGACCTTAAGCCCGTTGAGTTGGATGAAGTTGAGCCAGTTTCTGAAATTGTGTGCCGTTTTGACTCCGCAGCTATGTCACTGGGTGCGTTATCGCCTGAGGCTCATGAAGCACTTGCTGAGGCCATGAACACTCTCGGTGGTCGTTCAAACTCGGGTGAAGGTGGTGAAGATCCTGCTCGATACGGCACCATTAAAAACTCAAAAATTAAGCAGGTCGCATCGGGTCGCTTTGGCGTGACACCGCATTACTTGGTCAACGCCGAAGTTATGCAAATTAAAGTGGCGCAAGGTGCTAAGCCCGGTGAAGGTGGTCAGCTTCCAGGCGGAAAGGTGAACGCACTAATTGCTCGTTTGCGTTATTCAGTGCCGGGTGTAACCCTTATTTCGCCTCCGCCGCATCACGATATTTACTCAATCGAAGACTTGGCGCAGCTGATTTACGATTTGAAACAAGTAAACCCGGCCGCGTTGGTGTCGGTAAAACTGGTTTCTCGTCCGGGCGTTGGAACTATTGCAGCCGGTGTGGCAAAAGCCTACGCTGACTTGATCACCATTTCAGGTTACGACGGTGGTACTGCGGCGAGTCCTCTAACCTCTATTCGTTACGCCGGTTCGCCTTGGGAGCTTGGTCTTTCTGAGACTCACCAAACACTGCGAGCTAACGATTTGCGCGGTAAGGTTCGAGTACAAACCGACGGCGGCCTGAAGACCGGTTTGGATGTCATCAAAGCGGCGATTTTGGGCGCCGAAAGCTTCGGTTTTGGTACAGCGCCGATGGTTGCGCTTGGATGTAAGTACTTACGTATTTGCCATCTCAACAACTGTGCGACCGGTGTTGCTACTCAGCGCGATGATCTGCGTGAAAATCACTATCAAGGCACCGTGCAAATGGCCATGAACTTCTTTACGTTTGTGGCACAAGAGGTGCGTGAGTGGTTGGCTAAACTAGGCTTTACCAGTTTGCAGCAAATCATCGGTCGGGTGGATTTACTCGAGGCAATTGACGGACAAACACAGAAACAAGCTCGTTTGGATTTGTCTCCAATTTTATACACAGACGATTTATTAGATACCAAACCGCAAACCTGTCAAGTTGAGCGCAATACCCCCTTCGATCCTGGCCTAAAAGCCGAAGCGATCGTTGCCGCTGTTCTGCCGGCTATTGAGGCGAAAACCGGTGGTGAGTTTGAGTTTGAAATCACCAACTGTGATCGTTCTATTGGCGCCCGCGTTAGCGGCGAAATTGCCAAGCGTTATGGCAACCAAGGCATGAAAGATGCGCCGATCAGGCTAAACCTTAAAGGTATTGCCGGTCAGAGCTTTGGTGTTTGGAACGCCGGCGGTTTAGAGCTTTACCTAGAAGGTGATGCTAACGATTACGTCGGTAAAGGCATGGCGGGCGGCAAGATTGTCTTGCGTCCACCTGTTGGTTCTGAGTTTGATAGTCACACCACCAGCATCATGGGTAACACCTGTTTATACGGTGCAACCGGCGGTAAATTATTTGCTTCTGGTCGTGCCGGTGAGCGTTGCGCAGTGCGCAACTCGGGTGCGCATGTGGTTGTTGAGGGTGCAGGTGACCACTGTTGTGAATACATGACCGGCGGTATTGTTACCGTGCTTGGCGAAACCGGAGTTAACTTCGGCGCTGGCATGACCGGTGGCTTTGCGTATGTACTTGATCAAAGCAATACTTTTGTTGATAAGTACAACCACGAATTAATTGAAATTCAACGAATTCACCGCGAAGCAACGGAAGGTCATCGCAACCATCTGCGCGGAGTGATCGAAGAATTTGTGAGAGAAACGGGCAGTCCTTGGGGTCATGAGTTGCTTGAAAACTTCGAAGACTACTTGGGCAAATTCTGGCTGGTTAAACCTAAGGCCGCAAACCTTGCGGGACTACTCAACAGCGTTAAAAAACGCGGTGAGTAATTTAACTAACAGAATTTGAGTAGAAACGATTTAGAGGTTTTAGCCATGGCAGAGCGTTTAGATAACAATTTTCAGTTTATCGATGTAGCCCGACAGGACCCACAAAAGAAAAGCTTGTTTACTCGCAAGCGTAAGTTCGTGGAAATTTATGAACCCTTCAACAAGCCGCAGGTGGAAAATCAATCTCACCGCTGCTTGGCGTGCGGAAACCCATACTGCGAATGGAAATGTCCGGTACATAACTTCATTCCTAACTGGCTGAAGTTAATTTCAGAAGGTAACTTGTTTGAAGCCGCCGATTTGAGCCATCAGACAAACTCTTTACCAGAGGTCTGTGGTCGAGTTTGCCCACAAGATCGCTTGTGTGAAGGTGCTTGTACACTTAATGATGGTTTTGGTGCAGTTACTATCGGTAATGCCGAGAAATACATTACTGATACCGCGCTAGCTATGGGTTGGCGCCCAGACATGTCTAAAGTCGTTTGGACTGACAAAAAAGTTGCCGTTATTGGTGCTGGTCCTGCTGGTTTGGGTTGTGCAGACGTACTGGTGCGCAACGGTGTAAAACCGGTTGTTTTCGATCGCTACCCTGAAATCGGTGGTTTGCTCACCTTTGGTATTCCAGAGTTTAAGCTAGAGAAGAGTGTACTTTCTCGTCGTCGCGAAGTGTTTACTGAAATGGGTGTTGAATTCCGTTTGAACACTAATGTTGGTACCGATATCACCATGGCCGAATTGCTAGAGCAGTTCGATGCCGTGTTTATGGGCATGGGTACCTATGACTACATGAAAGGTGGCTTTGATGGTGAAGATCTGCCAGGCGTCTATGATGCGCTTCCTTTCTTAGTTGCTAATGTAAATCGCAATTTAGGTTTCGAGAAGAATCCAGAAGAGTTTGTGGATGTTAGCGGTAAGAAGGTCGTGGTTCTAGGTGGTGGTGACACGGCTATGGACTGTAACCGTACGTCCATTCGCCAAGGTGCAAAAACCGTAACCTGTGCCTATCGACGCGATGAGGCGAACATGCCCGGGTCAAAACGAGAAGTTTCAAATGCCCGCGAAGAGGGTGTGAAGTTCTTGTTTAACCGTCAACCAATCGCCATTGTTGGTGATGGTAAAGTCGAAGGTGTTAAGGTTGTAACCACTCAAATGGGTGAGCCTGATGAAAAAGGTCGTCGTCGCGCCGAACCTGTTCCTGGCAGTGAAGAGATTTTACCCGCAGATGTGGTCTTGGTGGCGTTTGGTTTCCGTCCAGATCCAAAACCATGGTTCGCCGACTTTGGCATAGAAACGAACAGTTGGGGTGGTGTGGTTGCTCCCGAAGAGCAAACCTATAAATTCCAGACCAAAAACCCAAAAGTGTTTGCCGGTGGTGATATGGTGCGCGGTTCAGATCTTGTAGTAACTGCAATTTGGGAAGGGCGTCAGGCCGCTGAAGGAATTCTGGACTACCTTGGCGTTTAATGACTTCTAATAACTTCCTTATGATTTCTGCAATATCCATGTGAAATTAGTGTAAATCAACGTTAAACAGGGCCCACTAAGGCCCTGTTTTGCTTTTTAGGTGTTGCCATTCTCGGTTAAAATGCCAGCAAAACAAGTACTTGGAAATTCTCATGTCAGAGCTAAAAAATGATCGTTTCTTGCGTGCCTTGGCGCGGGAGTCTGTAGATGTAACCCCAGTTTGGATGATGAGACAAGCGGGGCGCTATCTGCCTGAATATCGTGCTACCAGAGCAAAAGCTGGCGACTTTATGAGCTTATGCATGAATACGGAACTTGCCTGCGAAGTTACCTTACAGCCTTTGGATCGTTATCCAATAGACGCTGCTATTTTGTTCTCCGACATTCTAACCATCCCAGACGCAATGGGATTAGGTTTGTATTTTGAGACCGGAGAAGGTCCTCGATTTAAAAAGTCGGTTAACTCTGTTGCCGATATGGACGCTTTAGACGTCATTAATCCAGAAGCTGATCTGGGTTATGTGATGGATGCGGTGCGTATGATTCGCCGCGAGTTAAACGGTCGGGTGCCATTGATAGGTTTTTCCGGTAGCCCTTGGACCCTAGCAACCTACATTGTTGAAGGTGGTTCCAGCAAAGACTACCGAAAAACTAAGACTTTTATGTACAACGAGCCTGAAGCGTTTACTCGTTTGTTGAATAAATTGGCCGACTCGGTAGCACTGTATCTAAACGCGCAAATCAATGCCGGTGCTCAGGCAGTACAAATTTTTGATTCTTGGGGTGGTGCTTTATCACATCAAGCGTATTTGGATTTCTCTTTGGCGCCAATGCAGCGAATCGTAAATCAGTTGATTACCGAGCACGATGGTCGAAAAGTCCCTGTGATTATGTTCACCAAAGGTGGCGGTCAATGGCTGAATGCAATGGCCGATACAGGTGTTCAAGCTCTCGGTTTGGATTGGACCACCGACATTGGAAATGCCCGTGCGCAGGTGGGAGATCGTGTTGCTTTGCAAGGTAATATGGACCCAGCTATTCTTAATGCGAAACCAGAGCGTATTCGCGAAGAAGTTGGTTACATTCTCTCCCGTTTTGGAAAGGGCAATGGCCATGTCTTCAATCTGGGTCATGGTGTTACGCCTGAAATAGACCCTGAAAATGTTGGAGCTTTTTTCCAAGCTGTGCACGAATTATCGGCTGAATATCACGAAAACTGATAATCTCCTACGCCTATAGTAATTAGTTAGTTTATACATAAGAACAGCTCATCATAAGCCACCAAGCGTTCGAAAATTCAACCAAGGATGAGTTTTCGCTTGGCGGCTCTTTTATGCTGCAATTGTTGTCAGGTTGTTGTTCTTTTATATATTGGCACTGTTGGGGTTTGTTGTTACCAATATTGGGCCTAAAATCTATATCATCAATTTGTATCTACAGGTATACAAATACGATTACAGCCATAAATAAATATGGCGAACTATTCTAATTTTGTTTGGCAGGTGATCATTTGGGCGTAAAGCAAGTCAAAATCGACGTGAACGAACTACTTGTGGGTATGTTCGTTTCAGGCTTGGATCGCCCGTGGAGTCAAACGCCCTTCCCTCTACAAGGTTTTTACGTTCGCGACCTTGATGAAATTCGCGAGCTTAAAGCCCATTGTCGTCATGTCTATATCGATATCGTTAAGGGTAAAGGCCCTATACAAAATCGACTGCGGACACTTAATGGTCGCGGGCCAACGGCAATTAAAAAGCCTTCACGCGCCGGTCGAACAGAGCGCGTTAAGGTTGAGGTTGGGCCACTTAAAATTCGTCCAGGCACCTACGGACAAGTTCAGGCGCCGTTAAAAACCGAAATCAGTAAAGTTCAACAGCTGCACTCAAATGTATACAGCGCAGTGTCTCAGGTGATGTCGCAAATTGGCAGCGGCGGCCCTATTCCAATTAACGAGACCAAAGCTTACGCCAGCGAAATGGTCGATAGCGTTATTCGTAATCCTGATGCGTTTACGTGGTTGGCTCGAGTTCGTGAGACCGACGAATACACCTATGCGCACGCGGTTCGTTCTGCCGTATGGGCAATTGTCTTTGGTCGTCATATTGGCTTGTCTATGTCTGACCTCAACACTCTGGCAATGGGTGTTTTGCTAAAAGATGTGGGTAAAACACGTCTGAAAAAAGAGCTGTTGAGCAAGCCTAAACTCTCACCGGATGAAGAGTTAGAGTTCGAAAAGTTTGTTGAATACAGCGTTTTGATTTTGCGTAAAACGCCAAATGTTGAACCACGAACCATTTCCGTGGTGAAAACCCATTGTGAACGACTTAATGGTAGTGGTTTTCCGCAGCATTTGCGCGGCGATAAAATTCCATTGCTTGGCAAGATTGCCGGAATCGTTACCTTCTACGACAACACAACCAACCCTCGCTTTAGTGATCAACCTTTAGCGCCGTCTAAGGCCGTTGCTAAACTTTATGAAATGCGTGATGTAGAGTTTCAACAAGAGTTGGTCGTTGAATTTATCCGCGCGATTGGTTTGTATCCTACGGGCACATTGGTTGAGCTAAATACCGGCGAGATCGCGGTTGTTATCGAACAAAATTTCAGCCGTCGATTAAAACCCAAGGTCATGATCGTGATGAATGCGCGTCGAGAGTTGCTCGATAAGCCTGAAATTATCGATCTTGACGCTCTAGACGAAAAGCATCCCAAAAAAGTTAAGGCGGCAAAAAAGCTTTATGATGTGGATTCTGTAGAAATCGCCCGTGATTTAGAGCCGGGTAAATTCGATATCGATGTAGCGCATATTCGTGACACCTACCTAATTGAAGAAGCCACAAAAAAAGGCTTATTTTCATTCTTTAAAAAATAAGCCTTTTATTTATTTTTCTGAGCCGACCTTATTCGAATGTCGCCAGCTGTTCACCCATTCTTAATGGCGTGGTCGCCTCGTATCGATCATCAAACTCAACATTTTTTGGCAATAAAAGCACCACCGTCGAACCGAGCTTGAAGCGTCCCATCTCTTCGCCTTTTTTCAGCTCAATGGCTTCCGGTGTCTTGTAATTCCAATGGCGAACGGTTTTTTTCTGCGGAGTAATCAGTCCAGACCAAACCGTTTCGATGCTGGCGACAATCATTGCGCCAACCAACACCATGACCATGGGGCCAATTGGCGTTTCAAATAAACAGCAAATCCGTTCGTTGCGCGCAAATAAACGCGGTACGTTTTCAGCGGTGGCTTGATTCACAGAAAATAAATCACCGGGTACGTGGCTCATAGAAATCAGCTTGCCATCTAAAGGCATGTGTACGCGGTGATAATCTTTGGGTGACAAATAAATGGTCGCGAATTTTCCTCGACTGAATAATGCCGCAGTCTCGTGATCACCGCCGAGTAATTCTCCCGTGGTAAATGATTGACCTTTGGCTTGGAAAATTCTGCCATTTTCAATATCGCCGAGCTGGCTAATAGCGCCATCAGCGGGGCTGACAATATGATTAATGTCACTGGATATTTTACGAGCACCGTCTTCAAGCTCGCGAGTAAAAAAGTCGTTAAAACAGCGGAATTCATCCGGTGTTTTTCGAAGCGATTCCGCCATATTAACACCGTAGCTATTGATAAAGCGCTGGATAAGCCAATTTTTAATGGCCTTGTTTTCGGCTTCGGCGAGATTACCCACTAATCGTGAAAGAGCATGCTGGGGTACTAGGTATTGAAACGCGGTGAATAATTTATTTTTCATGGATTAAGGTAAGCTCGTCGAACCACTAAAATAGTTGCAGTAATCAATAATTGGAGCGCGGTTCGCGCTCCTCGAAATTTAAGATTCAATAGGCGTGTTTTCTAGGTTACCCCACTCAGACCATGAGCCGTCGTAGGCGCGAATATCAAACCCTAACGACTTACCAACCAAGTAAGTAAATGCCGATCGATGATGGCTTTGACAGTGGGTTACGATGGTTTGGTTTTCATTAATACCAAGGTTCGCTAAATATTCTTTAGCGTCACTGCGAATTCGCAGACCATTTTCCTTATCCATCAAATCTGTCCA
This sequence comes from Sessilibacter sp. MAH3, assembly GCF_054658275.1. Classification (NCBI taxonomy): domain Bacteria; kingdom Pseudomonadati; phylum Pseudomonadota; class Gammaproteobacteria; order Cellvibrionales; family Cellvibrionaceae; genus Sessilibacter; species Sessilibacter sp. MAH3. Next base: position 53,739 of record NZ_BAAGIE010000023.1, read on the forward strand.
TTCTGCATTGATCGCGCCGGGCATATGGCCTGCGCGAGCCGAACGTGCGTCTTCTCCGCTAAATTCTCTTGGGCTTCTTGCGTCCCACACTTGGAAATGGTCTTGGTTTAAATGTGCAGTAATGAATTCAACGGTAGCTCGGGCATCGGTAATCGCGTCGATTTTATATTGCGATGGCGTTGGTCTGTTAATGTCGGTTTGCAGCGGTAAGCCATCGGCAACCCACGCGTGTAAACCACCATTGATGTAGGAATACTTATGATGACCAATGGCATCGAGTGTCCAAATTAATCGTCCGGCCCAGCCGCCGCCTTCATCGTCGTAGGTAACAACGTGAGTGTCTGGTGTTAAGCCAAGCGCAGAAAAAACCATCTCCAGATGTTCGATGGTTGGCAGTTTGGCCGCTGCTGGGGGTACTGGCATCAACAAGGTTTTAAAGGGTAAATAAATGGCGCCATTAACGTGGCCGTTTACATAGTTACCTTCACTGGATAAATCGATGATCAGCACCGAGCTTGAAGCGTTGTCTTGTTGCCATTGGTGAAATTCTTTCGGCTCAACAATCATGGGGAGAATTGAATTTGAACTCATGTCAGACCTTTATTAATTGTGAGTAACTGATAGAACAACTAATTAACTCGCCGACGACCTCGTCGGAGTACGAAAATCGTCATCAGTTGCGCTATTGAAATCGGTAATACTTTTGAAATCGCCAATGCCTATGAAACCGGCAATGCCTTTCTGCGTCTCTAAAAACTCAGGGATCAGCGGAGTTTCTTGTAATCATAAAGTGCGGTTTACGACCTTATCACAAATTCTGTGGACCGATAATTTGCCGGTAACTGTCCATACGCTGCGAACTAATTTCACCGTTTTCGACGGCTTTTAATATGGCGCAGCCGGGTTCGTGTTCATGTTTACAGTCTCTGAACTTACAATGGCCGATAAACGGTCTTACCTCAATAAAACCTTCGAGCACCTGTTCGGGCTCCATGTGCCATAAACCAAATTCCCGAATTCCGGGTGAGTCAATTAAATCGCCACCGCCGGGAAAATGGAACAACTGCGCGGTTGTGGTGGTGTGAGTGCCTTTTTGACGAGCCTCAGATAGCTCACCCACGCGCGCATTTACCTCTGGCAGCAGTTTATTCACCAATGATGATTTACCAACACCAGACTGTCCCACAAAAATACTGATGTGTCCCTGAAGTTGGGCAATTAACTCTTCAATACCATCACCGGTCGCTTTTGAAACGGTTAAAACCTGATAGCCAAGGTGCTTATAAGTTTCTGCGAGTTGAGTAATTTTTGCGCGATTATTACCGTCGATTCGATCACTTTTATTCAGTACCAAGCATACCGGAATATTTAACGCATAGGCTGCGACGAGGTAGCGATCTAAAAGGTTGGCAAAGGGTTCGGGATAGGGTGCAAATACCACAACAATCTGGTCGATATTGGCGGCGATGGTTTTTTCACGGCCATGGCTGTCGGGGCGATTTAATTCACTTCTGCGCGGCATTACTGCAACAATAACACCTAAACCGTGTTTAGGATGAAAGCGCCAAACCACACGATCTCCCGTTACCAGTGATCCTAGATTTGCGCGAAAATGGCAGCGAAAACGGTGTTGGCGTAATTCATCATTCACATCGACCACTTCGACCTGCATACCAAAATGCGCGGTTACCAGCCCTTCTTTCTCGGCCTCAAGCTCACCGTCGCTCAGCCATTTTTCGGCCTGTTCGGATTTTTTATTTGCTCGATCAATACGTTCTTGTTGAATTTTATCGATACGCCATGATTGGCGGCGATTTAGTCTGCGTTTGGCCATAAATTGACGATATTCCATCGCAAGCGTGCGCGTTACTTGCGTTTTTTAATTGCAAAATGCAGGGCTTTTGTGATCAAAAATCCCGTGCAACTGGTACTGCTGATACACTAAGGCAATACACCATAAAATACTGGTTTGAGGCCATTCTAGATTAAGGAGCACAAAATGACGATGAATGATAACAACCTCATTTGGATCGATTTAGAGATGACAGGTCTCGATCCTGACAATGATGTCATCATCGAAATCGCAACGATTGTAACGGATGCTCATTTGAATATCTTGGCTGAGGGGCCGGTTTTCGCGGTTTCGCAGGATAAAACCATACTTGATGGCATGGATGAATGGAACACTCGCCAGCACGGGCAATCGGGTTTAACACAACGTGTACTCGAAAGCACCGTCGATGCCGAGCAAGCCGAGCAAACAACCATAGAATTCTTGCAGCAGTGGGTTCCAGCCGGTAAATCACCGATTTGTGGCAACTCAATCTGCCAGGATCGTCGGTTTTTAGTGCGTGGTATGCCTAAGCTTGAACGCTATTTTCACTATCGTAATTTGGATGTGAGCACGTTAAAAGAGTTGGCTCGTCGCTGGGCGCCCGAAGTATTGGCGGGTGTTAAAAAGCAAGGCGCGCATTTGGCCTTAGATGACATTAAAGATTCGATTGAAGAGCTAAAATATTATCGAGAACATTTCATTAAGCTCGATTAAATATCGGTTTTGGCGGTGCTGAGGGAGCTTTAAAACAACCTTACAGCAACGCCAATATTTCAATGCCAATACTTAAAGGCCAGTACTGCAACGGTAATAGATTCTTTAAGATCTGAACGCGGCTTAATACATCTAGGAACCTCTGATTAACTCATCCATGATTTAATCAGAGGACAGAAATTGAAAATGCGATTTCCAATTTCTTCACAATTTCAATCACTTACCGTTCTTGAAATTGGCGACACATCCTTGTGTCGCGAGAAACTCCAGATTAATCCGAGTTTCCTTTACTTAAATCAATACACCTGCGTAAATCATTCGCTTATCCCAAAAACGATTCTTTAATCGATGCGGGAATATTTTCAAATTCTCCATTTAACAGAATTAGCCAATCATCACCGACGCGACGCAAAGATACTACTTCCATTTCTTCGTATTTGATGCCATCGAATTCAATCTGGTGCCTAACCAAGACGTGAGTTAAATCGCTGGTTTCTTGAATTTCGCCAATTAATTGTGGTGCAGAAATATCTAAAGCTTCTTGCAAGCTCGGGTCGAGTGAAAAAACCGCATTCATAAAAGAGGCGAAGTATTCGCTATTAGACAGTTTACTAATGTTCTCGGCGGTTATTCCCGGACCATACAATGTTTGATAAAACTCCGATCGAATCTCTGGTGATAAGTGTTCGGTAAAAGCCATCAACTCACGAAAATAGGCCAGATCATCTGGAAGTAGGTGGCTGGCTAGTGCCGTAAAATCTTGGCTGGAATAGGCTTGAAAATAGGCGCGCACACGCTGCTCTGGCGTCATGGCGAAGCTCAATTGCGCACAACAGAGCAATAATATCCCAGTAGCGAATTTTAGATATTTCATGAGTTATTCCCTTAAAGATATCGGTAAAATGGTGTTTTAATCATTTGCTAAGTAACAACAGTTAGCGCCATTTATGATCTGGCACCCGTCGTTTGCGTTTTAGATTTTGTGTGTGTTGGTTAATGGCCCAAAGGACATGTTCTTGCACCAGTTGTGACGGAAAATCCAATCGAGATTTTAACGCCTGTAAGTTTTCTTCGCTGCGCTCGGCATTACCAAGACCAACGGCCAAATTTCTTAGCCAACGTTCATAACCGATTCGACGGATCGCAGAGCCTTCGGTGCGTTTGTTAAATTCTTCTTCGGTCCACAAAAATAATTCCGCGAGACTCGCCCGGTCTAATTGATTGCGGGGTAAAAAATCCGGTTCTTGGGTGTAATGAGCCAGTTTATTCCACGGACAAATTGCTTGGCAGTCATCACAGCCGTAGACGCGATTGCCAATGGCTTGGCGAAATTCTTCGGGAATTGAGCCCTTATTTTCGATGGTTAAATACGAAATGCAACGGCGGGCATCTAATTGGTAAGGTGCGACAAAGGCGTCGGTGGGACAAACCTTTAAGCAGGCTTGGCAATCACCGCAGTGATTTTTCACTTCTGCTTTATCTAAAGGCAGTTCTAGATTAGTAAATATTTCACCCAGAAAAAACCACGAACCTGCTTCTTTGTTGATGACCAGTGTATGCTTACCAATCCAGCCCAGGCCCGCTTTTTGCGCAATGGGACGCTCTAAAACCGGAGCACTATCGACAAAGGCGCGTTGGTTGGCTTCAGTCAGCTGATGTTGTTGCGCATACAGGCGAATTTTGTCGGCAATATTCGCTAAACGCTTGCGAATTAGCTTGTGGTAGTCGCGACCCAAACTATAGCGAGACACATAAGCGGCGTTGGAGTCTTTCAATATTTTTATCTGTTCGGTGTTTTCAGGCAGATAGTTCATGCGCACCGAGATCACGCGCAGCGTTCCCGGTAGCAGCTCGCTCGGGTCTAATCGTTTCTCTAGATTTTCATTGAGCCAAAGCATATCGCCGTAAAAGCCTTGCGCCAGCCAATCTTTTAAGCGCTCACTTTCATGGTTCAAATCAATATCGCTGATGCCTATTTGCTGGAAGCCAGCTTCGCGCGCCCAAATTCCAATCTGATTTTTCAAGTCTGATAGTGGGCTCTGAGAATCCTGTGGCAGGGACGGCGTTTGGGTCATGATTGGTTCGCAGTAAATTTATACGCAGTCAAAAAAGAAAGTTTTTCGTCGAGTAAAAGCCAGTTTGCTACAATAGCGCGATTTTACCGAATTAAGTGAACAAGCATGTCTGACGTCGCCACTATAGCTATTTCCAACCGACTTTATCGCGCTGAACAAGTCCGTGAACTTGATCGACGCGCCATCCACGACGGTCAAATTCCCGGCCGAGTGCTTATGAAGCGTGCTGGTCGAGCGTGTTTCGAGATGATCAAAAGACGTTATCCACAGGCTCAGTCTATCACGGTGTTTTGTGGCGGTGGCAACAATGGCGGAGACGGCTATGTTATTGCCGCGCTGGCTGCCCAAGAGAAAATGACGGTGCGACTTATTGCTGTTACCGATCCGGCCAAGCTGCAAGGCGATGCTGCCTTAGCTTACCAATACGCGTTGCAAGAATCGGTAGTGGTAGAAGCTTTTGGCGAGCACCAAGACATCACCGGCGACGTGCTTGTGGATGCATTACTTGGTACCGGTCTTCGCGGTGTCGTGAACGACCAATTCGCCGCAGCCATTTCACTTATAAACGCAACTTCACAACCGGTAGTGGCGGTGGATATCCCCTCGGGCTTATGTGCAGATACCGGTGCGGTTTTAGGTTGCGCCGTTAAAGCTCAGGCCACAGCCACATTTATCGGGCAAAAATTAGGTTTGTACACAGGTTTTGGTCCTGCACATACCGGTGCTTGCGAGTTTTTTAGCTTAAATGTTCCAGAAGAATACTACTCTGACTTAACACCGGTGGCGTTGTGCTTAAAAATTGAAGATCTTGTCTCCCAAGTACCAGATCGAGCTGTTGATAGTTACAAAACTCAACACGGTAAAACCTTAATTGTTGGTGGTAGCGAAGGTTTTGGCGGTGCGGCGTTGCTGGCATCCGAAGCTTGTGCGCGCTTGGGTTCAGGATTAACCGTATTAGCAACAGCGCCTGCCCATGTGGTAGCGGCTTTGGTGAAAAGTCCTGAGGTTATGGTGCGAGGCGTCAGTGATACCCATGAGCTTAAGCCGTTTTTAAAGTCTGCGACCACGGTTGCTATCGGCCCCGGTTTAGGCCAAGAGGCTTGGGGACAACAATTTCTACAGCAGGTTTTAGGAGCCTCTATACCCGCAGTTTTTGATGCGGATGCACTTAATCTTTTAGCGAAGAAATCTTTCGTAAAACTCTACCGGGAAAAACGCCTCAACCAGAGCACCAATATCTTAACCCCGCATCCCGGCGAAGCTGCGCGTTTGCTCGATAAAACCATCGCAGAAGTTCAAAGCGATCGGGTTGCGGCGGCATGCGCCTTGGCAGAAAAGTATTCGGCTTGGGTAGTGTTGAAAGGTGCCGGTACTGTCATCGCGTCACCGGAGCAAGAAGTATTTCTGTGCCCGTACGGAAATCCGGGCATGGCCAGTGGTGGCATGGGCGATGTATTAACCGGCGTTCTGGCGGCGTTGATTGCTCAGGGATTTGAAACCGGACTCGCTGTGAAGTTGGCGGTGTGCTTACATTCTAAAGCGGCGGATCAATTAGCGCAGCAATACGGCGCAAGGGGCTTATTGGCCGGTGATGTGATTGCAACTGCGCGCGCGTTGTTTAACGGAGTGGCAGATGAATACCGAGTGTAAATGTTTGGTTCAACTGCCAGATGCGGCCGCGACCGAAGCTTTCGCCAACTCAGTCGCGCAGATATGTCAGCAATTGATGATTGGGCAAAACCGTTGCCTGACGATTTATTTGCAAGGTGATCTAGGTGCTGGCAAGACGACTTTTTCTAGAGGTTTTATCCAATCATTAGGCCATACAGGCTCTGTTAAGAGTCCAACCTATACGTTAGTGGAGCCCTACGAACAGCTCGACCCAAAGGTGTATCACTTTGATTTGTATCGCTTGAGCGATGGCGAGGAGCTGGAATTTATTGGTATTCGCGATTATATCGAGGGGCGAGCCATGCTTTTGGTGGAATGGCCTTCAAGAGGTGAGGGTTATATTCCCAAGCCAGATTTAGTCATTGAGATCAATGTGAATGCAGATACACAGCCACCATCTCGCTGTGCGTCTTTAACATCGTTCGGTGATTTTGGTGGTGAGCTTTTGCGAGCTTTAAATCTCGGCAAATAACGTATCTTGTTTCGCAATTTAGATTTTATGGTAAGGGTAGGCGAAACATAAATAGTGGTGTGGGTGGAAAATCTTCGATAAAAAGGATGAAATAACGACATCTAGCCGATTTTTTAGTCGTTAAATTTGCGAATTCGACAAAAAACTTTCACACTAATAAGAGTACTAAATAAAAGTACTAAATAAGAGTATTAACACAGTTGTAAAATGTGTGTGATGCATTTGTTTTTGTAAATGTTTTTTCAAAAGCTATTTGAATAAATTGAAAGTACACGCGGTATTGCGTAAGCGAATCGATTCACTTTAAAACGACCCAACACAAAAGCGCGAAAATAAAGTATGTTGCTGCGACAACGAAACTCGACAATAAAGCTCCATTTTCTCCGATTCGTAGCTATTTTCGGGTTGCTGCTGTTATGCGCCAGTGAGACCTTTGCCAAGGTTCAAATCGATAGTGTTCGGCTCTGGCGAGCTCCCGACAACACGCGTTTGGTATTAGACCTTAGTGAACCTGTTGATCATCGCCTGTTTACCCTTCAGTCTCCTGACCGTATCGTAATCGATTTATCAAATGCCGAATTAAATACAGATTTTAGTGATTTGGCTTTGGGTAATACACCCATAAAAACCGTGCGCTCAGCGTCGCGCGATGGCAAAGATTTACGCATTGTTTTAGATCTTGCCGCCGAGGTTACACCCCGCAGTTTTACGCTTGCTCGACAAACCGGAAAAGCCGATCGTTTGGTAATCGATCTTTTTGATACTGTGACTCCTACTGTAAAAACCGCCGAGTCAGTAGTGACCGAGCAACAGCGCGATATTTTAATTGCCATTGATGCCGGTCACGGTGGTGAAGATCCAGGAGCAATTGGTCACGGCGGTTTGCTTGAAAAGCATGTAGTGCTGGATATAGCCAAGGAACTGGCGAAATTAATTGATGAAGAACCCGGTTTTCGTTCCGAGTTGGTTCGCACCGGTGATTACTATATTCCTCTGTTGAAAAGACGCGATTACGGCCGTGAAAAACGCGCCGATTTATTTGTTTCTATTCACGCGGATGCTTTTACGAAAGCGCAAGCCAATGGTGCTTCGGTATTTGCACTGTCGCAACGCGGTGCAACCTCAGAAACCGCTCGCTTTCTAGCCCAGCAAGAAAACGAAGCCGATTTAATTGGTGGTGTCACCAGTGTTAATTTGGAAGACAAAAGCCCCGATGTGCAAAGCGTGCTTGTTGATTTGTTTATGAAAGCGACTCTGACCTCAAGCTTAGAAGTCGGCCACGATGTATTGCATTCTATGGGTAAGGTCGCTCGATTGCATAAATCGAGTGTCGAGCAGGCGGGTTTCGCAGTGTTGAAATCACCCGATGTGCCTTCCATCTTGGTTGAAACCGGTTTTATTTCAAACCCCAAAGAAGCCAAAAATTTGGGCAGTAAAAATTATCGCCGAAAAATGGCAAAGCAGATTTTTACGGGTTTGAAAACCTATTTTGAGCGCACGCCACCGGCGGGTACCTATGTCGCTTACAAAAAGGCTGGCATCGAAAGAGAGTATGTCATTGCAAGTGGTGATACACTTTCAACCATTGCGCGTAAGCACAACACCAGTGTTTCGGCGATTCGTCAACACAACGGATTGCGCAATGACACCATTCGCGTTGGTCAACGATTAAAAATTCCGTCTACATAATTCATGAATAAAATTCGCTTACTGTCACCGCGCCTAGCCAACCAAATTGCTGCCGGTGAAGTTGTCGAGCGCCCTGCCTCTGTTATAAAAGAACTCCTTGAAAACAGTCTTGATGCTGGTGCAAAGCAATTACAAATTGATATCGAACAAGGCGGCGTAAAGCTCTTGCGAGTTCGTGACGACGGTTGTGGAATCGACAAAGAAGACCTACCGCTCGCCTTAAGTCGCCACGCAACCAGTAAAATTTATCACCTCGACGATTTAGAAGCTGTCGCGAGCTTGGGTTTTCGTGGCGAGGCATTGGCGTCGATCAGCTCTGTTGCGCGATTAACCCTGACCAGCAACACGGGAGAACAGTCGGGCTGGCAGGCAAAAACCGAAGGTCGCGATATGGAGGCCGAGATATCTCCGGCACCACATCCGCAAGGGACATCGGTAGAAGTCAGAGATTTATTCTTTAATACGCCCGCACGACGTAAGTTTTTACGCACCGAAAAAACCGAATTTAATCGCATCGAAGACATTGTAAAAACCTTAGCTTTGTCTAGATTCGATGTTGGATTTCATTTACGTCATAACAACCGTTTGATTCACTCCTGGCGACCTGCATTAAGTGGCGCCGAACGCGAGCGACGCGTTGCGCAAATATGCAGTTCTGCCTTTATGGAGCAGGCCGTTCAAATCGATATGGAACGAGCTGGGTTGAAGCTTTGGGGGTGGGTGGCATTACCCAACTTCTCGCGCAGCCAAGCGGATCTGCAATATTTTTATGTGAATGGGCGCGCCATTAAAGACAAGTTGGTTTCTCACGCGGTAAGACAAGCTTATCAAGATGTTCTTTACCACGGGCGTCATCCGGCATTTGTATTATTTTTGGAGTTAGATCCTGCCAATGTTGATGTGAACGTGCATCCAACCAAGCACGAAGTTCGATTTCGCGATGGCAGAACAGTCCATAATTTTTTATACAGTAGTTTGCATCATGCTTTGGCTGAGGTTCGCCCGGAACATCGCTTACAGCAATCATCGGAATCCACTAATGGCGCCGACGAGCCAGCGGTGATTCAAGACGGCAGTTTTGCAGGGCAGAACTATTTGTCCTTAACGTCCCAGCGCGAGCCTGTTCAGCCGAGAAGTTTAGGCTTTTCGGATACATCGGCCGATGACAAATCGGTGGTGCGCTCCTTGTTTTCGCCAAATTTAAGTTCTCATAATTCGCATTTTAATCGCAGTGATAGTAAGTCTTCTGTCGAAGAAAAAATCGCGGCTTACGGAAGTTTGGCAGCAACTTCCGATAATCAAAGTTCTGCCGGTGCTATAAATCATTCGCTCGAAACCGCGAGTGACGAACTGGTTCCGCCGTTGGGTTACGCGATTGCACAACTAAAAGGTATTTATATTCTTGCCGAAAATGCGCAAGGTTTGATCGTCGTTGATATGCATGCGGCCCACGAGCGAATTACCTATGAGCGAATGAAAGCCGCATTGGATCAGCAAGAAAACGGTATTCAGGCACAGCCTTTGTTGGTTCCTACTTCCATTGCTGTAAGTGATCGAGAAGCCGAAATTGCAGAGTCGAATCCCGAAATATTTTCTAAGCTCGGATTTGACATTCAGCGCGCAGGGCCGGAAACACTTTTAATTCGTCAGGTGCCGGTGCTGTTACAAAGAGCTAACGTAGAGCAGCTGGTAAGAGATGTTTTGGCTGATTTAAAAACCTACGGTGACAGTCAACGTATTCGCGAACATATTAACGAGATTTTAGGAACCATGGCTTGCCATGGCTCGGTGCGCGCCAATCGGAAATTAACCATTGCCGAAATGAATGCCCTTCTGCGCGATATGGAAATTACCGAGCGCAGTGGGCAGTGTAATCATGGCCGACCAACCTGGACGCAAATGAGCCTGTCCGAGCTCGATAAATTATTTTTGCGCGGCCAATAATTTATGTCGAACGATTTTCAACTTGCCCCAAACACGCTGATATTTTTAATGGGGCCAACCGCTTCTGGAAAAACTTCCTTAGCCATTAATTTAGCGCGTTATTTTCCGATCGAAATTATCAGTGTCGATTCGGCTCTTGTTTATCGTGGCCTAGATATCGGTTCTGCAAAACCCACAAAAGAAGAGCGAGAGGCAGTGCCTCACCACTTAATCGATATATGCGATCCGTCGGAATCTTTTAGTGCAGCAGATTTTTGTGACCAAGTCCAAAAAACTGTGGTAGAAATAACCGAGCGTGGAAAAATACCCGTGCTTGCCGGTGGCACTATGATGTATTTTCGAGCGTTCCTTGATGGTTTAGCGCAAATGCCTGAGGCAGATGAACAGATTCGCGCGCAAATAGAGTCAGTTGCTCAGGAATTAGGTTGGACGGAAATTCACAGGCGACTTGCAGAAGTTGATCCGCAAACAGCCGCTGAAATTCATCCTAATCATTCGCAGCGATTAAGCCGAGCTTACGAGGTGTATTTAAGTTCGGGAAAAACCATGTCACAGCTTCGGGCCGTGCAACCTAAAGAGAATTCTTTTCTACTAAATTATCAAATTATTCAATTGGCTATTTGTCCTAAACAACGGGCAACATTGCATCAGCGAATTGAACTGCGGCTTCGACAAATGGTTGCTCACGGGTTTGTTGAAGAAGTGGAAAAACTGTTTCGTCGTGGCGATCTCAATGAAAAACTTCCAGCCATCAGAGCAGTAGGTTATCGGCAATTTTGGAACTACTGCGCCGGTGAGTGTTCTCTAGATGATGCTACTGAGAAAGCCATAATTGCTACTCGCCAATTGGCGAAGCGGCAATTGACTTGGCTACGTGGATGGAAAGACCCGCTATACTGGCTTTATACACAAGAAGAGAGTGGCGAAAACTTAAATGATGAACAAATTCTCTTTAAAGCCTTGAGAATTTTAGATCAGTTCGCCATATAATGGCATAGTGATACCGTGCCGGTTGCAACCTTAGTAACCAATTTGTATTAACACCAAGGTAATTATCGCGAATCGCTCTTGATATCTTGGTTGCTTAAATTGGCTACATTTATTGATTACTTTTTAGGAGAATAATTATGTCAAAAGGGCATAGCCTACAAGACCCTTATCTCAACGTTTTGCGAAAAGAGCGTATTCCAGTTTCAATTTACCTTGTCAACGGCATTAAACTTCAAGGCCAAGTTGAGTCTTTCGATCAATTTGTTGTGTTGTTAAAAAACACCGTTAGCCAAATGGTCTACAAACACGCAATTTCTACTATTGTTCCTTCTCGCGCTGTTCGAGTGCCAATGTTGAACCCAACTGGCGCTGAAGGTGCTGAGATCGAAGAAACTTAAAAACATTTGCTGCATTTGCAGTTAGATTCTCTTAGAGGTTTTCACTTCTTTGTTTTTTGAACGTCCTAAATCAGGTGAATTAGCGGTTCTGGTTCACCTGCAACTCCATCATCACGACGAATCCAACGATCCCCGCGAATTTGAAGAACTTGCGCTATCCGCTGGTGCTGATCCTTTGACGTTAATTACTGGTACTCGCGACAGTCCAGATCCCCGCTATTATATGGGTTCTGGAAAACTGGAAGAGCTGGCCGAGATTGTTTCTAGCAACAACGTTGAGTTAGTTATTTTCAACCATTCGTTGTCGCCAAGCCAAGAACGCAATCTTGAAAAGGTTCTCGAATGTCGAGTACTCGATAGAACCGGCTTAATATTAGACATCTTCGCTCAGCGTGCTCGCACCCACGAAGGTAAATTACAAGTTGAGCTAGCTCAGCTTGAACACATGTCGACCCGGCTGATTCGAGGTTGGACGCACCTTGAGCGACAAAAGGGTGGTATCGGTCTTCGCGGCCCTGGTGAAACTCAGCTCGAAACTGATCGACGTTTACTGCGCGCTCGTATCAAAGCCATTAAGGCTCGTTTAGAAAAGGTAAGAAAAACTCGTGAGCACGGACGTAGAGCGCGTTTACGCAACAGCGTTCCTACCGTTTCATTAGTAGGTTATACCAACGCGGGTAAATCGACGTTGTTTAACCGTCTCACCAACTCTGACGTTTATGCAAAAGATCAGCTATTCGCAACACTTGATCCAACCATGCGACGTCTTGAACTTGCTGATGTGGGTTTGTGTGTGTTGGCCGACACCGTGGGTTTTATCAGTAATTTGCCGCACCGGTTAGTAGAAGCTTTTCGAGCTACCCTAGAAGAAGCAGCAAATGCTGATTTATTACTGCATGTCATAGATGCTGCCGACCCTGAGCGTGAGCGCAATATTGCTGAAGTGCACAGTGTTCTCGCCGAAATTGGTGCTAATGAAGTACCCTGTATTAAGGTTTATAACAAAATCGATTTAATGGAAAACGCGATTGCTCGCGTTGACCGTGACGATTTGGGCGTGCCGGTTGCGGTTTGGCTATCTGCCCAGACCGGTGAAGGGGCAAATTTGCTGGAGCAGGTACTGTCCGAACGCCTAGCAACCGATTTGATCGATGGCACTCTGTGTTTGACACCCATGCAAGCCTCGCTCAGATCCAAACTCTATGAGCAACACGCTGTGATCAGTGAAAATTTTTCTGAAAATGGCGGAAGCGAAGTGCATTTGCGTATTCCTAAACCTGACTTAATGCGGCTTCTGAGTCAAAGTAACTGTAATTGGGCTGAATTACGCTGGGCAAATTAGGTGTTTGAAAGTCTTAAATACCTCTAAAGAAGGTAAATGCATTCACATTGTAGGGCATGAAGTTTAAATCAAAGTAATTGCCTTGCTAAAATGGCTGAGCATGATGCTAAGACACTGTGCTTGCATGACGACAATAAAAAGTTTTACATAAGTGTCGCTTTAAAAAATAACGGAGAGCTCATATGGCCTGGAACGAACCGGGTGGGAATAACCAAGACCCTTGGGGTGGCAAGCGCGGTGGTGACGGACCGCCCGACTTGGATGAAGCCCTGAAAAAATTTCAGGAAAAACTCAATGGAGTTTTTGGAGGCAAAAAATCAGGCTCTGGAAATGGTGGTGGCGCAAGTCTACCGAAAATTCCAGTCGCTTTGATCATCGTTATCGCCATTTTGGTTTATGCCGCAGGCGGTATTTATCAGGTTAACGAACAAGAAAAAGCCGTTATCTTACGATTTGGCGTATTTCATGATACCAAAGGCCCTGGTCTTCGCTGGAATCCACCGTTAGTTGATGAGGTTACCCTGATCAACGTTACTCGAAAGCGCTTCCATGAAAGCAAAGGCTCAATGTTGACCGAAGATTTAAATATCGTCGACATTAATCTTTCTGTTCAATATGTAATCAATGACGCACGCGACTTTGTATTAAATGTCCGTGATCCTGAATTAAGCTTAAAGCAAGCGACTGAATCTGCATTGCGCCATGTGGTGGGTTCGAGCGTGATGCATGAAGTGCTTACAGAAGGTCGTGAAGCCATCGCCGTTGATGTTCAAGCTCGCCTACAGCAATACCTTGATGCATATACCACGGGTATTTTGGTGGATAAGGTCAACGTCGAAGAATCATCACCCCCTAAAGAAGTTCAAGCCGCGTTTGATGACGTAAACCGCGCTCGTGAAGACGAGGAGCGTTTGAAAAACGAAGCCAAGGCTTATGCTAACGATATTATTCCAAAGGCTCGTGGTCGCGCACAACGCACCATTGAAGAAGCTAATGCCTATAAAGAGCGTATTGTTGCAGTGGCTGAAGGTGAGGCTACGCGCTTTAAAAACCTTTTGACCGAGTACGTCAAAGCTCCAGAAGTTACGCGCGAACGTCTTTACATCGAATCTATTCAAGAGGTTTTATCAAATACCTCTAAGGTTCTTGTTGATGTTGATGGTGGTAATAACATGATGTATTTACCACTCGATAAGATCATTGATCAATCGAAGTCAAACGTAAATCGTACACAGCAAATATCTCCTGACGTTATTCGACAAATTCGAGACAGCGTTATGGACGAAGTTCGTCGAGAAAATCTAAACAACCGTACAACTCGAGGAGGTCGATAATGAGCCCGAAAAGTCTCTTGACCTTAGTCGTCATTTTTATTGTAGGGTTGTTGTCTATTAACAGCGTTTACATCATCAAAGAAACCGAAAGAGCCGTATTGCTGCGCTTTGGTGCTCTTGAAAGTACAGACTTAAAACCCGGTTTGCATTTCAAGATTCCATTGGCCGATCAGGTTCGCAAGTTTGATGCTCGTGTTCTTACCTTTGACGCTCGTCCAGAACGTTTCTTGACCATTGAGAAGAAAGGTATGGTCGTTGATTCTTTTGCTAAGTGGCGTATACGCGATGTAAGTGTTTACTACACATCTACCAATGGTGATGAAAGTCGCGCCGAAACTCTGTTGGCTCAACGTATCAACGAAGGTTTGCGTAACCAAATCGCACAACGTAGTTTGTTGGAAGTGGTTTCTGGTGAGCGCGATCAATTGATGAATGATCTAACAACCGCTCTAAACGAGTTTACGACCACCAGTTTGGGTATCGAAATCGTTGATGTTCGCGTTAAGCGTATCGAACTACCTGAAGACGTGAGTGAATCGGTATTTCGTCGTATGACCTCCGAACGTGAGCGCGAAGCTCGTGAGCATCGTGCTGTGGGTAACGAGCAGGCTGAATTCATTAAGGCAGACGCGGATCGCCAGCAGGCGGTTATTGAAGCAGAAGCGTATCGTGCGGCGGAATATCTTCGCGGTGAAGGTGATGCGAGCGCTGCGGCTATTTACGCTGAAGCCTACAACCAAGATCCAGAGTTTTACAGCTTCCTAAGAAGTCTTAATGCCTATAAAGAAACCTTTAAGAATGGCGGTGACTTATTGATTGTTGATCCCGAAAGCGAGTTCTTTCGTTATCTAAACAATCCAAAAGGATCAGATAAAAACTAAACAAACCTCGTTTTTACGTGGTAAAATCTGACAAACCGGGTGCGCAGCCCGGTTTTTTTGTGTCTGCACGTTACTCAATGTGCTCTAAAGCCGGTCAATAACTGACGTGAGCGTATACTTAGATCGACATACCAAAAACAGGTGTGCTCGTTTTGCGCTGTTTATTGTGCTTGGAGTGAGTTTGACGTGGACATATTGATTTTAAAAGCGCTGTGTTTGGTGTTAATCATTGAAGGCCTATTACCTTTTGCATCTCCCAAACGCTGGCGCGCTATGATGGTGATTATGGCGCAGGTTCCCGATCGGCAACTGCGTTTATTAGGGTTGGCAAGCATGCTGTTCGGTGTTGCTGTCCTCTATTTGTTGTCACATTGATTGGTTGTTTTTGGTTCTTTCGACAGTGTGTACACGGAATTTGTTATGAATTACGAAGATCGTTGGCTTTTACCCGAAGGTGTGGATGAAATTCTGCCCGAATCGGCCAACAATATTGAATTATCTCGTCGCAAGCTTATCGACCTTTACCGAAATTGGGGATACGAGTTGGTCATCCCACCGATGATCGAATACACCGATTCGTTGTTGATTGGCTTGGGCAAAGACATTGATCTGTTGACCTTCCGTTTAACTGATCAGCTCAGCGGCCGCATGTTGGGTGTTCGAGCCGATATTACGCCACAAATTGCACGCATGGATGCACACAGCTTTAAACGGGAGGGCGTGAGCCGCCTGTGTTACAGCGGTCATGTGTTGCACACCAAACCCAAGACCGCATTAGCAACACGTTCACCTATTCAGGTGGGTGTTGAGCTTTTTGGATCGTCGACACTGGGTTCAGACATTGAAGTTGTGAGTTTACTGCTTGAATCTCTGCAACTGCTTCAAATGCCAGAGCTGAATATCGATTTAGGTCATGTGGCAATTTATCGAGCCATCGTTAAGGCTTGTGGTATTTCTGAACTCGATGAAGCGCACTTTTTTGAGTTGTTGCAAAAGAAAGCTGTTACCGAAATTAACTCCTGGGTGACAGCCAATATTGAAGATCCGCAGCATCAACAGTGGTTGATGGCGCTGCCCAATTTGGCCGGTGGTGAAGAAGTTTTTGCAAAAGCTCGCCGACTTTTTGGCGGTCAATTTGTAGAAATTGAGGCTGCATTGGCGGAGCTTGAGCAAATTGCGAAAGTTGTTAAACAGCGCTTTTCGTTAGTCAATCTTTACTTTGATCTGAGCGAAGTTCGAGGCTATCACTATCACACAGGTATCGTTTTTGCGGCCTTTGCTAAAGGTTTTGGTGATGCCATTGCTCGCGGTGGTCGCTACGACGATATTGGAAAAGTGTTTGGACGTGCGCGTCCGGCCATTGGTTTTACTATCGATCTAACGACGGTATACCAAATGATGCAGCTCACCGATTGTAGCGATATTGCAGTTTGGGCGCCTTATTCAGAAGACCCACAGCAGTGGCAATTTGTACAAAGGCTGCGAGCTGAAGGTCGTAAAGTTGTTACTGCTTTAGATGAAAATGATCGTCCAGATAGTTCGTGTCAGGATTCGATCGTTTTCGAAAACAATCAATACCAAGTCAAAACGACTCGGTAAAACTCGTTATTTTCACTTTTTTATAGAGTACAAAGGCAAGCCATGGGAAAAAATGTAGTTATTCTAGGAACCCAGTGGGGCGACGAAGGTAAGGGTAAAATCGTAGATTTACTTACCGAACAAGTCGCTTTGGTTGCACGATTTCAAGGTGGTCACAATGCTGGCCATACCCTCGTAATCGACGGTAAAACCACCGTTTTGCACTTAATCCCTTCGGGTATCTTGCGTGAAGGCGTTAAGTGTTTGATTGGTAACGGTGTTGTTTTATCTCCTGAGGCGCTACTGAAAGAAATTTCTGAGCTAGAAGCGAAAGGTGTTCCTGTACGCGAGCGTCTATTGCTGTCTCCGGCTTGTCCGTTAATTCTTCCATTTCACGCCGCACTTGACCAAGCTCGCGAAATCGCTCGTGGCGCCGACAAAATTGGTACTACCGGCCGTGGTATTGGCCCTGCCTACGAAGATAAAGTTGCTCGTCGAGGTCTACGTCTTGGCGATCTTCTGGATATGGAAACCTTTGCCGATAAATTAAAAACCGTTCTGGAATACCACAACTTCACGCTTGAGAATTATTTCAAGGTTGAGCCAATCTCCTTTGAAGATACGCTCCTGAAAGCCAAAGATTGGGCTGAGCAGTTGAAACCAATGGTGGCTGATGTTACCGATATGCTGCACGTTGCGCGTGAAAATAACGAAAACATCTTGTTTGAAGGTGCTCAAGGCTCATTACTCGACATCGACCATGGTACCTATCCGTTCGTAACCTCTTCAAATACCACCGCCGGCGGTACTGCAACAGGTTCTGGATTTGGTCCCCGTTACCTCGACTATATTCTAGGTATCACCAAAGCCTACACCACTCGTGTAGGTTCGGGCCCGTTCCCAACCGAGCTTAGCTGTGAGATTGGCGAGCATCTTGGCACCAAAGGCCATGAATTTGGTGCTACTACCGGTCGTAAACGTCGCACCGGTTGGTTCGACGCCGTAGCGGTTAAACACGCGATTCGCATCAACTCAATTTCTGGTATTTGCCTCACTAAGCTTGATGTGCTTGATGGCTTAGAAACCGTTAAAATCTGTGTGGGCTACCAAGATGCAAACGGTAAAGAAATTGGAATTCCGTTTGATGCCAAAGGCTGGGAAAACGTAAAACCCGTTTACGAAGAAATGCCCGGTTGGAGCGAAACGACCTTTGGTGCAAAAACTGTCGAAGAACTTCCTCAAGCAGCACTGAACTACATTGCGCGTTTAGAAGAGCTTACCGGCACGACGGTTGATATTATTTCAACCGGGCCGGATCGTGTTGAAACCATTATCAAAAGACATCCTTTTGAATAAATATTGTTCAAAACGATAACAATACGAAAAACCGGCGTAAGCCGGTTTTTTTATGGCCGGTTTATGGCTGTGGGAGTAATTATTAAAAATCTTCACTATGATTTTAGGCATAGAATTATTTCTAATTTAAATCAGATAAAAATCCACAAAACTTAACGCATAAACAATGTTAATAACCTGTTTTAATCGATTGATTACTTATAATCTAAATATGCCGGAGATTTATCTATTAATAGAGTTCATTCTAGAAACTTAAATACTGGCAATTTTGATTAATCTAGAGTTTCCAGCAACACAAGGATGTGTTACCAGTTTCAAGCGTTGTAAGTGATTGTAATTATGAATAAGTTAATAATCTCTTTATCAATTGCTGTTCTCTGATTAAATCATCAACGAGCCAGTCAGAGGTTTCTATTAAATATTTTTCGAAGCGTTTAGTTACAGCAGTTTTTCTTTGATTTTTTGTTTTGAATATTAAGTATAAAGAATTTTGTATTTTTGAAATAAAAAAGTTTCTTTGATTCAGAAATTGTAGAGCTTTAAAGGTGGAAATTTTGGATAATTTGTTGTTGGAGGCTATTTAAATGGATTTTTTACTAAGATTTTTATCGAATTTCAATAACGTAATTTATATCGGTATTTTTACGGTTTTAGTATTAGTTTTAACGGTGGTTATCAAAAAAGGGTTGTCGAGAAGAACCTATCAAAAAAGACTAGCCTATATAACTACGTACAAATTTCCAAAACGTATCTACGATAAATTACAGCAAAATTATCCGCATTTAACGCAACAGCAGACTTTACTTGCAGAACAAGGTTTGCGTGATTATTTTGAATTGGTTATTGCCGCTCAGCAGAAAAGCTTGGCTATGCCATCACAAGCTGTAGATCATTTATGGCACGAATTTATTTTATTTACCCGCAATTATGAACAATTTTGCAAAAAAGCCTTCGGTCGATTTCTGCATCATACGCCAACAGAAGCGATGACATCACCTAAGGCAGCAACCGCAGGAATTAAAAGAACTTGGCGATTGGCATGCCTGCGTGAAAAGATAAACCCAAAATCACCAAGTCGATTACCTTTTCTTTTTGCCCTAGATTCACGGTTAAAAATTCCCGATGGTTTTTATCATCAATTGAAGTGTTCAACCATCGCCGGTCGAGACAGTAATAGCAATGCAGGCAATAACGGCTATTGCGCTGAAGAGATTAATTGTTCGTCAGATTGTGGCAGTAGTTTTGATAATAATGACACTTTTGGATGCAGCTCCGATTCTTCCAGTAGCCACTCCGGTAGTTCTTGTAGCTCATGTAGTTCATGCAGTTCCGGCGGCGATTAGTCGTCTTGCTGCTTAAAAGTTATTAAGGCGTTTCGGCGAGTACAAGCTTCAATTTAGAATCCTTTAGACGAAATAATTTGAAAAATACCTTTTTAAATTACTGATAATTTTTAAGGGAACCTCTGATTAACCTCCGAGATCTGCCATAATATCTCGTCTGCAAATAAAACGGTTTGATCATGAAACAACAAA
>NZ_BAAGIE010000024.1:0-73060 GCF_054658275.1 Sessilibacter sp. MAH3
GTGAAGAAATTGGAAATCGCATTTTCAATTTCTGTCCTCTGATTAAATCATGGATGAGTTAATCAGAGGTTCCCATAAGTTAATCAAAGTTTGTAAAAAGCTATTCGGCCTTTGGCGTTAATACCAAATCAACATTCACGTTTACCGCAAAGCCAATGGTTTCATCTTCTGCCCAAGATCCCGAGCCAATGCCAAACTGCGTACGATCAACAACCGCATCACCTTTCAAAGCAACTTGATTCTCATTGACGGGCTGCCATGTAAAGTTAAGATCCACATGTTGCTTCATACCTTTTAAATCCAACTCACCTTTGGCAACAAAACCGTTTTCGGTTTTCTCAAAGTTAGATGCCGTGTAGTAGGCGTACGCATATTTTTTGTAACCAAACCACTGCAAACCCGCCAGAGAACCGTCCCAATCACTGTTAAACGTCGTTACCGAAGTAGCATCAATCACCACATCAAACGACGATTCCTGTAGATTATTGGGATCAAAATACAGGTTAGCGGTAAAGGTTTTAAATTCACCGTTAAAAGGCTCACCAGAATAAGCACCCACAAATTCTAACTTGCTGCTGTCGGCAACATTTACCCACGCAGGCAATGCACTGTTTACCACGGTAGTTTCACGAATCTCAGGTGCAGTCACGGCTGCGTCATCTTCGAAATCATCTTCACCACCACCGGATAACGCAAGTTTAACCGTAGGCACTAAGAGCGCTGCAAAAATTACCACAACCACTACCAAGCTCAGCAACGATTTACCCGGTAAAATTCTTGGTAAAACATTTAGATTGTGTTTACGCTTGTGAATACCAATCATAGCCACATGGCCCACAATCAATACAGCTAATGCATAAAAGAAAAAGCCATGAGCCGCCTCTGCGGGTTCTTTTAAAGCTTCACCGAGTGGCAACAAAGGAACAGAGAATAAATTCATCCAAGCAAAAGGATAATTAGCCGCAGACGTTAAAGCCCATCCCGAAAGCGGAACCAAAATCATCACAACATAGATTAACCAATGGCCGTGACTTGCTGCCTTAGCTTGTTTTTCGGTTAAGCCATCTTCTACTTTGGGATTGGTCAGCTTCCACAACAAGCGCAAAATCACCAAAACCAGAACGGTTATACCAACCGACTTATGAAAAACAAACATAGAAATCTTAGCCGAAGACATACCCATTTCTTCCGCCATTTTACCCATCACAATGGCCAAGAAGATTAAAATTGCAATCAACCAATGGAGAATTTGTGCAACAAGGCCATAACTGTAATTTGTGTTTTTAATTTGCATTAAACTACCACCTGTTTCGAAAAATCACATTTTTCTAAATTTAATTTTGCTAAAATTTACTACGTTAGTCGGCAGTATCAAAGTGAAACTTTCCATAAACGCATTTAAACATCGTTCGAGCAGAGACATTGAGAATCGTTATCGTAAAAGAAGCCGTGATTAACCTAGAATTACCAGCGATACAAGAATGACTTAACCAGAGACGTTTCTTAACTACGCTTGCGACACAAATACGAAAGATTTCTCCGAACAACTGCACCTGAGAAGCTCAACAACCGCGGAAATCAAACAACATCAAAACCTCAACTAAATAAAGACCGTTTTGAACCCATAAACTCACAGGCTTTTTGTTGCCAGGTTTTATAAAAAGTGTATTTGAATAATTAATTACCGAATTACTTTTTTGCGATTTAGCTTGAAGAAAAATTGTTTTTAATCAAGTTTTAAAGGTTGAAAAAAGCGAAAAAAACTAAGAATCAGCGAACATAGTGACCGCCGCAAAGAATTTAATGACCGTAAAAGCCAGACTGATTGATCAAAATTGCCATCGACACCCTAAGGCCCGGTCTAGGACAATTACGATAACCAATTGAAATTATGACGAAATTGGAAATGACATTTTCAATTTCTATGTTTCGATTAAAACTCCAATCAGCAAATCGGCGATCGACTGAAGAAATAAAAAAGCCGCCTTTTTAAGGCGGCTATAAGCTTAGGTTGCTTTGGAAAATCTACTACGGATTATAGCTTGTCGCCTTCAACTTCAATGCGTAGATCAACCTCAGCACTTACACCAGGTGCATAGGTGTCCATACCAAACTCAGTACGGTCGAATACACCAGTGGCAGAGAAACCAGCTTTCTCTTTACCGCCGAACGCTTCGCCTGCCTTGTTAAAGGTTACTTTCAAAGTAACGGGCTTGGTGGTACCTAACAAAGTGAAGTCACCGGTAACGTCCATGGTTTTGTCGCCAGTTTTGGTTACTTTGGTGCTTTTGAAGGTTGCGGTTGGGAATTTTTCAGCATTGAAGAAATCTGCGCTCTTCATGTGCTCGTTCCACTTTGGGTTGTTAGCAAAGTCGATGCTGTCGGTTTTGATGGTTACATCTACTTTAGACTTTTCAATATTTTTCTCGTCAAAAGAGAAGCTACCATCGAAATCGGTGAACTGGCCAGTTGAGTTACTGAAACCAAGGTGACTTACAGAGAAAAATACCATGGTGTGAGAAGCGTCAATTTTGTAGTCTGCGGCAAATGCAGGAATCGATGCGGCTAATAGTGCAGCTGTAGCGAATAATTTTTTCATGTTCATCTCCAAAATTTATAGTGTTGTAATGCAGATTAAAGAACTCGCCCGTTTGATAGGTAAGCTCTCTAAGAATTCAAATAATTAAACTTTCTCTAGTTCGTTAAAGATCTGTAAAAGAAATTCTTCTGTAATGGTTTTCCCGTTAATGTATAGACAAGGTCACCAAAGACAATTGTGCAATTTGTCAAAGTTTGTTCGTCGTTTGGCTTAATTTCTTCGTCAAATATATTGATCGAAGATTAGTACATTTAAACAGCGTTAAGTTCGGCGTTATTTTTTTCGAGTTCAAAATCATTGTTTGATTTACTGAAACGCCAAGCATCAACAAACAGAGACGAACAAAATTCAAATAACCTTGTAAGCACCTATTTTCGGTTGACAACATTAGCGATGAAAATAGATTTAGCAAATTCAAAAATTTAGACAAAGCCTGTGAAACAGCGATATTTTTGAGCAAAAATTCAAGCTTTTTGCCGCTATAAAATCAAAACAACAAGTAATGCTATAGCTCTGATAACTATTTTAAAAATGAGAGGCACGTCACACAAATTCACCTCGAAATTTATAAGGTAATTTACGGGACTAAACCTCACTACGGCACTATCATGTTTATATACAAATACGAACAATAACTTATTTAAAAAAACAGCCCCAAAACTGAAAAAATATTCACGAAACGCCTTTATTTCATTCAATTAATTTGAATAATATTCCATGAATTTTTAATAGATTTTAGCTTTCTTCACCATTAATTCTTGATAAGCTATTACTAAACTGATTGGTACATTACCGTTTATATATTTTTTGCTGTTCTAGCCGGATATTAAATCGATTTCGCTAATAGAAAGACATCTACTAAGCGTTCAAAACGATTACACTGAGATCGGATGATTATTGTTAGTTTTAAGGAAATATTCCTAGATATCGATGAGAACCACATTTGAGTTGCTAATCGAGACTACGCAGTACATTCAAAATCGTTTTTTTGATTTGGCGGTAATATAAAAATTTAAAATATGATCAACAGTTTTTGCTTGTGTTATTAATCTGATAAAAAAGATTGTATGTAACTCTTCTTTTTTAGAGAAAAAGATCAATTCGAAGACTAACAGCCTCATCGATTTAGCTGTGTATTCTTCTGAATTTTATTTTTTAAATAAATTAAGAATCTTC
The DNA here is from genome assembly GCF_054658275.1 of Sessilibacter sp. MAH3. Taxonomy (NCBI): domain Bacteria; kingdom Pseudomonadati; phylum Pseudomonadota; class Gammaproteobacteria; order Cellvibrionales; family Cellvibrionaceae; genus Sessilibacter; species Sessilibacter sp. MAH3. The sequence continues at coordinate 3,776 of NZ_BAAGIE010000024.1, forward strand.
GTCCTCAAAAAAAGGCAATATTGTTTTATACGTTTTTTTAAGAAAGAAAACAGGCAGAGAGAATGAGACGCGAGAAGGCCTCTTCTATTTGAGGTTGATTAGTTTGTCTAAAACACGGCTATTGGCAGTAACTGCCGTAATGTTATCGTTTTAAATTCAACAAGGACGACCAATGCATTTCACTCTTCGCCAACTGCAGGTATTTTTAGCGACTGCAAAGCTCGAAAATATTACGCGCGCCGCCGAAAGTTTGTCGATGTCACAGTCGGCCGCGAGCAGCGCCTTAAAAGAACTTGAATCGCAATACGACATTCAACTGTTCGATCGCGCCGGTAAACGACTAAAACTCAATGAACTCGGTCGTATTCTTCGCCCTAAGGCCGAAGCGTTACTCGCTCAAGCCCAAGAGATGAGTACCGCACTGGCTCGGCATCAGCAGCCAGGCGCCCTAAAAGTTGGGGCAACACTCACCATTGGTAACTATTTGGCTGTTGGCCTAATGGCCAAGTATATGGCCGAAGAACCCAGCGTTAAAGTTGAACTTGAAGTTGCCAATACCAAGCGAATTGTTGAACAGGTCTTACATTTTGAACTGGATCTTGGCTTGATTGAAGGTGAGTTAACACACAGTGATCTTGAAGTTGTGGAATGGATGGACGATGACCTTGTTATCTTCACTTCGCCCAAACATCCCGCCGCCCAACTGGGTACTTTAACCGACGAACAGCTAGTAAATTTACCTTGGATTGTTCGCGAAACCGGATCTGGTACTCGCCAAGGTTTTGAACGTGCCATGCACGGTTTGCTGAGTGAAATTAACGTAGTGTTAGAGTTGCAACACACCGAAGCCATTAAACGTGCCGTTGAAGCTGGCCTTGGTGTAGGTTGTTTATCTGAAATTACCTTGCGCGACGCCTTCCGCCGTGGCGATTTGGTACCTTTAAGCGCGCCGCAAAGAGATTGGTCACGCAAGTTCTATTGGATTTTGCACAAAAATAAATATCGCAGCGCCGGTGTTTCTCGCTGGCTTGATATCTGCCGCGAATACGCGGCAACACAAACAAAAATAGCAGAGTCGGCTTTAAGCTCGGTCGAATAATTAACTTTGCAAAACGCGACGCAACCAATTAGCAATATCAACGACTTCTGGTGGAGATACCGAGTGATCAATAGGATAACTCTGGTATTCGGGTTTAAAACCCAGCTCCGCCAAGTCTTTTAACGCCTTTTGCGCAAGAGATTCAGGCACAACGTTATCGTAAACACCGTGAAAAACATGTATCGGTAAATTACGATTAGCATCGTTAATCGTAATTGAATCCACTGTTGCAAAATAGCTCGATAAAATCATCAAACCCGCCAAAGGCTTTCCGTAACTCAACGCCGCCTCGTAAACGACCGCACCACCTTGAGAAAAACCCGCCAAAACAATATTTTTAGAATCCACACCGCGCGCAATTTCTCGCTCGATTAAATCGTGTGTTGCCGCAGCCGACGCGCGCAGCTGATCAACATCGACCTTACGATTGAGCGTCATGGCTAAAATATCGTACCACGCCGGCATTACAAGACCATTGTTAATAGTCACCGGAATTTTCGGCGCGTGAGGAAAAATAAAACGCACGCCTAAATCTTTGGGCAAATTAAGCACCGGAACAATCGGCTCGAAGTCGTGACCACTAGCGCCTAAACCGTGTAACCAAATCACACTGGTGGTAACAGGCGCGTTAGTTTCAATTTCTATTGTTTCAAGATAGGTTTTCGCAGTTTCTTGCGCAGTCATAATTGCATCCATTAAACGCGTTCTTGCACGGGAAAATCTGAGTAAAACCTGGAGGAATTAATCAGAGTTTCCCATACAAACAACCGTGTATTACATTCTATTTAAAACACATAACCAAAGAAGTTTCTCTACTGATTATTATTCAGTAGAGTTTGCAAGAACATCCCCAAAATCTGATTAACTCATTGAATATCATCAATCAACAATTTCGTAACAGGGAACATACTCGCTGCCCGGTAATTTCATGCGTTTATTATCCACAAAACCGCGTAATAGTTTATCCAGCGGTGCCATAATGGTTTTATCACCGGATATTTTAAACGGTCCAAAATCTTTAATGGCTTTCACGCCCGAAGGCTTAACATTTCCGGCAACAATACCAGAAAACGCGCGTCGCAAATTGGCAGCCAGCTCATGCTTCGGCAAATCGGCGTGTAAATTTAATGTCGCCATATTTTCGTGATTAGCTTCAAAGGGAATTTGAAAATTGTAATCAATCGTTAACGCCCAGTTAAAATAAAACGCATCATTTTGTTTAACGCGAAAATCACGAACTTCGTCAATGCCTCTGGCCATTTCACGAGCCGCTTGTTCGGAATCACCAATAATAACCCGATATTTTTGCTGAGCTTCAATTCCTAGCGTTTGACCAATAAATTCATGCAGCTGGGTAAAATAAGACTCGGATTCTTTGGGACCAGTAAAAATTAATGGGAATGGAATATCACGATTGTTGGGATGTAATAAAATACCCAATAAATACAGAATTTCTTCGGCGGTACCTGCACCTCCGGGAAAAACAATAATACCGTGTCCGACACGAACAAACGCCTCTAAACGTTTTTCGATATCCGGTAAAATAACCAATTCGTTAACGATTGGATTCGGCGCTTCGGCGGCAATAATTCCGGGCTCGGTAATTCCCAAATAACGACCATTTTGAATACGCTGTTTAGAGTGCGCAATGGTTGCACCTTTCATTGGCCCTTTCATAGCACCGGGGCCGCAACCGGTACAGACGTTTAACTTGCGCAAACCCAATTCGTGACCCACATCTTTGCTGTAGTCGTATTCGTATTCGGGAATGGAATGACCGCCCCAACACACCACCAAATTCGGTTTTTCACCAGCGTGCAAAGCGCGAGCATTGCGTAACAAATGAAAAGTGTAATCGGTAATACCAGAGCTGGTCTCTAAATCCATCCACTTGCTGTTGCGCTCGGTTTCAGAATAAAGAATATCGCGCAAGGCGCTAAAGATCATTTCACGACTTGAGGCAATCATTTCGCCATCAACAAAAGCATTACCAGGCGCATTTTTTAACAATAAACGAATGCCACGATCTTGTTGAATAAGGTCAATATCAAAATCTTTAAAGGTTTCAAATAATGAATTCGCATCATCGCTGTTGCTGCCCGAATGCAAGATGGCTAGTGCACACTGGCGAAATAATGCGTATAAATTATGATCTGCCGCGCTACTTCTTTGTAATTGTTCAACTTCGCGCTGACTTAACAATTCCAAACTGCGTTTGGGTGAAATACTGGTGTTAACTTTTTCTGCCATAATCTTGCCTACTCTACAACTGGTTGCTTTTTTATTAACATTTAATAACGTCAAAAAAGCTTATAAATATATCATTTTTCAAAATGCTTCTATTTAGTCAGAATTATTCTATTTAATAGATACAACATATAAGAGCTAAGTTACTCGAACATTTCTTTTTTTAATATCTCTTACAATTCTAGTTGTTAAGTTCTTGTTTTTCTAACAGCGCAATTTTAAGCAAAGCAGCAACACTTAAAGAATCCGTAATTTCTCCATCCAACACTTTTTGAATGGCTTCTTTTAAAGGTATACGGATACTGGTGATATCTTCACTGTCTTCCAGCGCCGTTTCGCCAACGGTAATGCCTCGCGCAACAAACAGAAAACCTTCTTCATTGGTGACTGAATTAGACAAGTGCATACGCATCAGCGGCTGCCAATCGGTTGCCGTAAGACCAACTTCTTCTTTTAGCTCGCGTTTCGCGGTATCGAGCGGGTCTTCGCCTTTGGGAGAGCCTCCTTCGGGAATTTCCCAAGTGAATTCTTGTAACGGATAACGACTTTGGCGCACCAACCAGGTGTAGCCTTCATCGTCGATAGCAACAACGCCAACTGCGGCGTTGTGAAAGTGAACCAGACCGTATATGCCGTCGGTGCCCGCAGGTGTTATAACCTCACTGTGGGTGACGGTGATCCAAGGATTTGAATAGACCTCTTTACGAGACTTCTCTTGCCAGCCGCCAATCTTGGCCTCGGGTTTATCTGCCATGTGCGTCGCCTTTTTATATCAACCACTGATAATAAGCAGTGTAACTCAAGCTGAGCACTAGCGCTCAGTTTAAAGCAAGGGCGGAATACGGATAAAATTTAACCTAAAATCCGCTCCAACTTTAACCTAAAACATCCAAGACTTGGGCACGCAAGGGTTCGAGTAATTCCTGTTCAAACCAAGGATTTTTTTGCAACCAAAGCTGGTTACGAGGTGAAGGATGCACCAATGGAAAATAGTTCGGTTGGAATTGTCGCCAATTTTGAACGGTCTGAGTCAAGGTCGCATTTTTAGAATAATGAGAATGATTTTTTAAATAATATTTTTGCGCATAGCTGCCTACCAATATTTTTAATTGTAGGTTAGGTAATGCCGAAAAAATCCGCTCGTGCCACAGCGGCGCGCATTCTTTACGAGGTGGTAGATCGCCAGATTTACCGCGACCCGGATAACAAAAACCCATTGGAATCAGTGCAATTTTCGATTCGTCGTAAAAATCAGATTTATCCAACCCCAACCAAAATCGCAGGCGATCACCACTGGCATCGTCCCACGGAACACCACTAGCATGAACTTTAGTGCCGGGAGCCTGACCGATAATAACAATTTTGGCAGACTCGGCACCGCGAACCACTGGATTACAGCCAAGCGGTAAATGAGATTCACACTCTTTGCAATTGCGAACTTGTTTAAATATTTCAGCTAAAGAACAAATCATCACACAATCTTCAATATTTTTATCGACTATATATCTATAGGAACCTCTGATTAACTCATCCATGATTTAATCAGAGGTTCCTATAACTGATTTAACGGCCATTTTGGATTTAAACTGAGAATTCCACAATGTTTGTCAGTACATTAATACCATCGTAAAACGATATTATTCAAATTTTCTGAAAAACGAGACTCTAGCGGTGTAATTAAACAAAAACGCTATACAAAAAAACCATCAATTAAAGGTAAATTATTCAACAAACTCATTGGTCATCGATAACACCAAAACCTCACAGCCACATCTTTACTAAGTTTAAAGTAAGCGACCTCTACATTTAAAATATAAATACTTACGCGCGCCATATAAATGCGACCAAACTTATTTCTAATAAAATTCTAAACAATCTCACGCTATAGAATATTTGGTGACAACTTTACAAACCAAAAAAATCGTTAACTCAGTCACAAAAAAATATAGTAGAAGAGATTAGCAATATAAAACATAAAAAAATTCGCAAAAAAGTACTCAGTTATTTTTTATTTTTGGCTCAAAAAATGTTAATTTTAATTAACATCAATAGCGTATAAATAAACTACGCAGGGCTTATAATCAAAATTATTTTGTTAAGCTAATAAAATCCACACTAAAAATAGACCAACTTAATTCCTTATAAAATCAGCATCTTAACGGTAAAAAATTTATCCACGAGACAACAACAAGAACTCCTTTTGTTAATCTAATAAACACAGAACAAAAACTGGCAAATCTGTTTAATAATTTATTAACCAAAAACTAAAACTCAAACTTATTGCGTAACCTTCTTTGCTGAGATATAAAGGTTACCAAATGCACTAACTGAACAAACATAAAACAAAATAGTGCAAATAAAACAGCAACGGGGAATTTCGAACACCTAGGATTTTCTGCGCTGCTAGAAAATGCCAGCAATTTTAATAATATTTGTCATGCGCAAAAATCTAAGATAAGCCCAAATACGGCTCAGCTTTTTATGTTAAACCGTTAAAATCACACGTCGCATTTTTAAAACTATTTAATACAAAGCATCAATTAACCTAAGGAAACTCTGATTAACTTAGAGTTTCTCGCGACACAAGGACGTGTCGCCAATTTCAAGAACTGTAAGTAATTGAAATTGTGAAGAAATTGGAAATCGCATTTTCAATTTCTGTACTCTGATTAAATCATGGATGAGTTAATCAGAGGTTCCCTAAATAGATATAAGCAAAACCAGTCACACTTAAATTTTTAAAGCACTCATTTATGTCGTAGAGTCTACGGGATATTAACGCGCCAAGATAACAAACTTATAGAACGTTAAAAGATACGCCACAACTATATGCCAACAAACACTGGCAGGATCGCTATTAATTAAAATTTGCCGAATACATTTAAAGAACTAAAGAAGCTCTCATTTACCTAGAGTTTACGGCAATAAAAAATAACACTAAATTCAGGAACGACAAGTGATTGAAATTGTAACGAAATTAGAAATCGCATTGCCAACTTCTGGATTACGATGAATACAACGAAAAAGGCCTGAGCCATTCTAAAATTTATAAAAAATACGTTATAAAAATCTCAGACAAGATCCCCAATAAATTAATGAGAAGTTCCTAGAGAATTTCCTAGAAAAGGTCCTAGAAAAATTCACGTAAAAAAAATAAAACAACAAAAAAAGGAAACGGAAAGCATGAAAATCTCAAAACGTACTCTACTCGCGTTAGCTACGGCCTCTTTGTTATCGTCGATTGCAATGGCAGACAATGGCTTAGAGGTAACCTATGGACCAGAAGACGCGTTAGATGGTGAATTTATTACCGAAACCGGGCAATTATTTCAAGAAATTTTACCCGGACGGGAAGCCTACAACCTGCATCAAGCGAATCACGATTTTACACCTATTGTTCGAAGCTTGTTACCGCCTTACTACGATCTACCAGACACTGATAATATTGAAGACTCGGTAATTACCCAAAGTGAAATGGTGATTATTAATCCCGTGCCCGGTGAATACGTAAGGGTTGTAGAAGGGAAACGCCACGGTTTTTCTGAAATGACGGTTGCACTAACCGTAACCCAACCCGGCAGTGGTGCACCGTTACACACCCACAATGTTGAAACCAGCCACACAGTAACCACCAATCACTTTGTTCGCTATCGTATTCGCGATGAAGAATTCGTGGTGCGCGGCCCATTTGTTATTAACATTCCAGCGTTAGTACCACACGCGTTTGCGAACCTTGGCAAAACACCGTTATCAATTGTATTAAGCTTTCCAACAAACGATTGGCAGGTGGACTTTCTCGACCACCCAAATGTTGAAGAATTTTTCTCTAAACCTTTATCAAAAGACGATCGTATTATTAGAAACTAATAATACGATACAACAATCTTTTTAACACTGTGCAGAAATCGGAGAGACGACCTCCTATTTCTGCACAATTTAAATCGTGTATAATTTCTAAAATCGACCACAGATTTAAGCATCAAAGTTCATAGAAGGTTTTTAGGTAATTGTTAATCAAGACTCAAAACATCACTGATTAAACCGGGATGTAGCCGGAATTAAATTCAAAGAAATACAAATGAAATTAATTTTTTATCAGAACTTACAGGTCTCGTAATCTTCTATTAATATCTTGTAAATTTGATATTTTTTGGGCAATTTGAGGGAGTGCATCAAAGCTTGTTACGAACCTCCAAAGATAAACAAACATTGTATAAACAGTACCAGCTTCGACAGCGTTGCCTAACGACAAACGCCATAATGACAGCATAAATAGTAATATAACAAATATTTCAGATAGGCCATATGAAATTGCTTCCATGTCAGACAACTTAATTTTCCATTTTGATACTAACAAAAAATGTCTCTTAACCTGCCTTGGTTTACCCTCCTGCAAAATCGAAACTTCGGACTCAAGATGATTATTTAATTCTTGGTTTAATACTCTAGACTTTCTTGAAAGATTATAAGCAATTACCATTGAAGGAACGAAAAAGCAAAGACATGCAGTCCCCACTGTGGAATCTATATAAAATATAGAAAAAATAGATACAAACAAACCAACTATAGATAGTAATATATCTGGTACGTCTCTTTCTAAAAACGACACATACTCTTTTAGAAGTGTAGACCGGCCTGAAATCAACTTTGGATCTATGTGCTTTTCGTGGGAATCAACAACAATATTTGTTACGAAGACTGCATGAATTTTTGTGTAAACTCGGGTATCGTATAATTTTGCTATTACTTCGAAAAAAACCATTAGCAAATGACAAAATATCAGCCAAATAATAGATATATAATCATTAGAGAGAACCCCGTTTATCGCAATCCCTGTGACTAAAGGATAAGCCTGAGCAAAAACGTAACCAACAAATGTTAATAAATAAGCAAAAAGTAAAGCTGAGAGATTGTTTTTTGCAAGATGTATTACCATGAGTGCGAAGCCCGTTTTCTTTGGGCTAGATCATATCTATCGACTCGTATAAAGAACCAATGCATCATATTATTAATAAAAACAAAAGGCATAAAAAGAACCCTAAAAACTGAATTAATAGAGAAAATCTCTATCCAGATCAAATTCAATATTGGCATGCCATCTACTTCTAATCTATTTTAATGATCATATTTCATCATCCGTCGGTTCAGGTCACATGTATTGGAAAGAGTAACATCACTATTTTTTGGATTTTATGTTTAAATTACGATCTTCCCGTCTTTTTTATTTTTTAAAAATCTGCCAATAACCTACAAATATTCTTTGCTAAAATTCAGAATTTGTTCGCCAAATACATATACGGCTTTTTGTGACAAACTATCGTAAAGACCCGATATTTCAATGTAATCATTGCCCGCGTCTGCTGCTTCGTCTTCATCGTTTGATTCTGCATTAATCGTCTTTAATCTAGCCATTTCATTTGAAAGAGACTCTAAAATATAGCGTGTTTCCCAATCATTTAGGTTTACTTGTAGTTCTCTGATAATTGCCATTTAAATAACCTCTTTTTTAAATACTTTACTGCATTTGAGCGCCAACTTAGATAACAAGCCAATAAATTCATCAAGAGGCATGTTGGATATCGGACATATACCGTAGTGGCCAGGCCTATCATTAAGTAATTTCAAACCAGTTGGTATTTGCGAGCCTTTGGCAATTTTCCAAACCCAACCAGACATTGGTGTCTTTTCTAAGCGTTCTTTGGTTGATAAAGAAACACCTTTACCATTGGCAATTACCACAGTAATACCGTTTATTAACGTGGTATCGATATCTTTAGGGCGTCGAACATTAGTGAGTCTAGGGCTAGTTGAATTACCCAACCGGTATAAATCTTCTGGTGCAAAATATAAATCTTCTAACTGCATAGTTTGTTCTCTTTATTTGTTAAAGAAAATAAAACGTAAAAAGTTATACAGAAAATAAAAATATAATGCCTTCATTTAAGGTTGACGAAATATCACCCTCGCCTTTTTTGATGTCTTTCTAAATCATCTTGGCGTTTGCGGTCGGATTTTTTAAGCATGATGTAGGTAGCGCCTGTGCCGCCGTGGTGTTTTTGGGCGGTGTGAAAGGCTTGTACTTCGGCGAGTTGTGGTAGCCAGTGGGCGACACAGCTTTTTAGCATAGGCGGTTGGGCGCGGCCTTCGCCTTTGCCGTGGGTGACAAGTGCGCAGCGTATTTCCTGTTGCAGGCAGTCTTGAATAAACTGGTACAGCTCGCGACGGGCGGATTCTACGGTGTGGCGGTGCAGGTCTAGGCGCGCTTCAATGTTGTATTTGCCTAGGCGCAAATTGCGGTACACGCCGTTTTGTATGCCTGGGCGTTTGTATTCGAGAATATCCATGGGGTCGAGCATTTCGATATGCTCTTCGCTACCGGTTAGGCCGCTGCGCTCGCTAATTTCTTCGGCAACGGCAGCCTTGCGACGCGCTTCGACGTTGTTGGGCGCTAGGGTTTTGGTAAGGGCAACCTTGTGGTTGGTTTTGGTGTTGCGCTTTACGTCAGACATGGCCTTTTTAAAGGCGTCAAAATCCATGTTGCCGTTACCGGCTGGGTGAACAAAGTTTGAGTTAGGTGATTTGTCTGACATGTGGCACCTCTTACCAATGATATGAATGCTTTTTAGGCATTTTTTAGCAAATTTACTGCGTGTGGCGACAAGCGCCATGGTCTTTTTTACCTAGTAGTTGCAAGTTTTAACACGGCCTGCGGTCATGGCAAGTGTTTTTGTACGCGAATGTGCTTGGCCGGGATTTATTGGCGATTGGCTTTATTGATTTGTGTGCAACAGGCATAAAAAAAGCCCGCTATTGCGGGCTTTTTTGCTTTAAACCGGTAAGAGGTAATCTTACTTGTTTAGGCGTGAGTCGATTAGATCGTCAACAACGCTTGGATCAGCCAAGGTCGAGGTATCACCCAAGGCATCAATTTCGTTCGCAGCCACTTTACGTAGAATACGACGCATAATTTTACCAGAGCGAGTTTTTGGTAGACCCGGCGCCCACTGAATAAGATCTGGTTTAGCGATCGGGCCGATTTCGCGGTTACACAATGCTACCAATTCTTTCTTCAGTTCGTCGCTTGGCTCGGCACCATCGATTAGGGTTACGTAACAGTAAACGCCTTGACCTTTGATGTCGTGTGGGTAACCCACAACCGCTGCTTCGGTAACCTTCTCATGTAATACAAGCGCGCTTTCGATTTCTGCGGTACCTAAACGGTGACCAGAAACGTTAAGCACGTCGTCTACACGGCCGGTGATCCAGTAGTAACCGTCTTCGTCGCGACGCGCACCGTCACCGGTGAAGTAGTAACCTGGGTAGGTAGAGAAGTAGGTGTCTACCAAACGTTGGTGATCGCCGTATACGGTACGGATTTGGCTCGGCCAAGACGCTTTAATACAAAGACTACCTTCGCCTGGGCCTTCAACTTCTTTGCCTTCTGCATCAAGCAATACAGGTTGTACACCAAAGAATGGCTTGGTTGCAGAGCCTGGTTTAAGTGCGGTTGCACCCGGTAATGGGGTAAGCATGTGCGCACCGGTTTCGGTTTGCCACCAGGTATCAACAATTGGGCAACGCTCGTCACCAACCACGCGGAAGTACCATTCCCATGCTTCTGGGTTAATTGGCTCGCCCACGGTACCTAAAATACGTAGACTTGCGCGTGAACATTTTTTCACGGGTTCTTCACCAGAACCCATCAATGCACGAATTAAGGTGGGTGCAGTGTAGAAGCTGGCAACGTTGTATTTGTCGATGATTTCCCAGCAACGGCTTACGTCTGGGTAGGTTGGTACGCCTTCGTACATAACCGAGGTAGCGCCGTTACACAATGGGCCGTATACGATGTAGCTGTGGCCGGTAACCCAACCCACGTCAGCGGTACACCAGTAAACTTCACCTTCTTGGTAATCGAATACAACCTTGTGCGTAAACGCTGCTTGTAGAAGGTAACCTGCGGTGGTGTGCAATACGCCTTTTGGCTTGCCAGTAGAACCCGAGGTGTAAAGGATAAACAACGGATCTTCTGCACCCATAACTTCTGGTTCACAGGTATCTGGTTGCTCGGCTACAGCGGTGCGGTAATCAATGTCGCGACCTTCAACCATAAGGGTGTCGGTATCGGTATGTTTAACAACAACAACGGTGTGAACGCTAGGACAGCTTTTTAGAGCGGTATCAACGTTAACTTTAAGAGGGACTTTTTTACCGCCACGAAGACCTTCGTTAGAGGTAATAACCACTTGGCAATCACTGTCGCTGATGCGATCTTTTAGTGCGTCTGGTGAGAAGCCACCAAATACGATTGAGTGAACAGCACCGATACGAGCACACGCCAACATAGCGTAGGCGGCTTCTAAAATCATCGGTAGGTAAATACAAACGCGGTCGCCTTTTTTAACGCCTTTTGCACGTAGCAAGTTCGCTAACTTACATACTTCAGTATGAAGTTCAGAATATGTGACTTGTTTGCTTGAACTTGGGTGGTCGCCTTCCCACAAAAACGCTACTTGGTCAGCGCGCTCTGGCAAGTGACGATCGATACAGTTGTAGGATACGTTTAGGGTTGCGCCTTCAAACCAGCTTGCGTCACCTTTGAGGAAATCGAATTCACACACGGTTTTCCAAGGGCTGTAGAAGGTTAGGTATTTTTCCGCTTGTTCGGCCCAGAATCCGTTAGGGTCGTCTACAGAGCGCTGATAGTCTTTTTCGTAGGTTTCTGCGTCTATATGGCATTTCTCCGCAATATACGGAAATACCGGCCGTGTAGTGGATTCAGTCATGATTATTTAACTCCAGGATCGATAGTTGTTATAAGTTGATATTGCCGAGCGCTAATTAAAGAAAATCGCAAATTGATTGGAAAAGATCAAGCACGCAGAAGTGACAAAAACAGCTGTTTTAGCTGCACGTTCACCGATATTTGCGACTTTCGATGGAAATTTTCCTAAGCTGTTAGAACCGCAATCGAGACCAATCTTGGTTGGTTTTTCGATTAAAATTCTGGGCTTAAGCGCATGCCCTAGAAAACAAAAATGTGATTTGGCGACAAAGTTGGCAGCCGTTGAAACAATGTTGTTACGGCTGCCCACGATTTAGGCGACCTGCATTGGAATGGTGTTAGTGCTGCGCTCTACCTTGTTGGTTTCTGTTAGGTAGACAAGCTTTGGCTTAAAGCTATCGGCTTCGGCTTCGGTCATTTGAACGTAAGCACCAATGATTACGCGATCACCGACTTGAACTTTACGCGCTGCTGCACCATTCATGGAAATGGTTCCAGAACCAGGCTCGGCCAAGATGACATAGGTGGTAAAACGCTCACCGTTGTTTACGTTGTAGATGTCGATCTGTTCGAACTCACGAAGACCCGCAAGCCTTACTAAATCAGCATCGATTGCGCAGGAGCCGTCGTACCAAAGTTCGGCCTGAGTGACGCAAGCCATGTGTAGCTTGCCTTTGAGCAAGGTTACATTCATTACCAAATTACCTCTTAAGAGCGGTAGTGTCGCCGTGGGTTGAGTTGAAAAAGGGCGTAACTCTACTTTTTTTCGCTACTCAATGTAAATGTTAGGTTATCAATTAACCTAGCACCGGCGGTGTACATCGCACCTAAAATCGTAATATTTGTATCGTCGTTGGCGGCGGGCTCAAGGGTTTTGCTGTTGCAAATGTTGAAGTAATCAACCTTAAAACCGGCCTTAACGATGGTTTGTTTCGCCGTATCTTCTAACGCAAAAAAGTCTCTATCACCGGCTTGTATGGCAGATTTCGCGTCGTTTAAAGCGCGATTTAGCACATTGACCTTAGGTCTTTCTTCTTGGGTAATAAAGCTGTTGCGTGAGCTCATGGCGAGTCCGTCGGTCTCGCGGTAAATTTCACCGCCAATGATCTCTACAGGAATGCAGAGGTCTTCGACCATGCGACGGATGATCGCAAGTTGTTGGAAATCTTTTTTCCCAAAAACTGCGACGTCGGGCTGAATAATGTTAAAGAGCTTAGAGACTACCGTGGTGACACCCTCAAAGTGTCCCGGGCGACTGGCGCCACATAAAACGTCGGTCATGGTTGGCACGATTACACGAGTTTGTTCGGCCATGCCATTGGGGTAGATCTCTTTTTCATCTGGATAAAACAGATAATTACAGTCTACGGCACGAAGCTTTGCGGTATCGGCTTCGAAGGTGCGAGGATACTTATCCCAGTCTTCGTTCAGGCCAAATTGCAGAGGGTTTACGAAGATACTCACGACGGCAATATCGCAATGTTGCTGGGCAATTTTTACCAGCTCGATGTGCGCATCGTGCAGGTTTCCCATGGTAGGCACAAAGCCAATTGTCTTACCTGCGGCGCGCTCGGTTTTTAACGCGGCGCGAACCGACTCAACATGGTGAAAAATCTGCATAATAGGATTTTACTTCTCTCTGGCAAACTGATCCTAGCTTTGCACCTGTGGTTTTCAAATTTGCCTGAAAAACCACAACTGTGCGCTGGATAATACACAGGAACGGGAATTCTGTACACGCAAAAGCATTGGACTTTAGTCAAAAGTAGCAGTGACTTACGACCTTGGATTTGCGTCTACAGAGGTGATTTTGGGGTAATTTACGGATCGGTATCTTATGATTTTATTGGCTACTTATTGTACCTGTTAATACGCTTATTTTCGGCAGTAATAGATTTACCATTGGCGCACCTCGGCGGCAACTTCTTGAAAAAGTTCCCATGTTAATAAACTCTTGGCGTAACGCTCGGCCTCAGGTGCGAGCTTAATACCGTATTGATCAAGACGCCACGCCATTACCGCTAAAAACGCGTCAACAATACTGGCCTTTTGAAAATAAAAAGCACCTTCGGCGGCGCTAAAAATTGTGTTTAAGCGATCCAGTTCTTTTTGCTCGCGCGCGGTTAATAATCCTGATTCTAAACTTGCATCGCATGAAAACGGATAACAACTGCGTATTGCGCTAAATCCGCTGTGAATTTCTGCGGCGAGGCTACGCGCCTTTGTACGTGTATTTAAATCGGCTGGATAAAGCGCGCCATTGGACAATTCATTAAAGTATTCCGCAATCGCCAAGGAATCGTGGACAACAACAGAATGATCGTCAGACGCTATTAATACCGGTACCAAACCAGTTTCTGACACATGCAAAAGCTCGGTTTTTGATGCTTCTGACGATAAATTAATGACTTTAATATCGACAGAAATACCGGCAATTTTTGCGCACAAAAGCGCGCGAATCGACCAAGTAGAACCGACGCCCGCCCATAATTGCATGGTAAATTCCTTGTTAAAGCTAGAATAACTCGAATTGTTACAACGAATCGAATTGTTGAAATCAGAGTTGACTGGGTAAACCGAATGGTTGTTTGCTTAAGAATTAATAATCAGACGATGCCATGTAGTCGGCGGCTAAATCTTCAAAGCGCGTAAATTTACCCACAAAGGCGGCGCGACAGGTACCAATTTCACCGTTACGCTGTTTACCAACAATCAATTCGGCTACGCCCTTATCGGGACTGTCTTCGTTGTAGTATTCGTCGCGATAAATAAACAAGATTACGTCGGCGTCCTGCTCGATGGCTCCAGATTCACGAAGATCCGAGTTCATGGGCCGCTTGTTGGGGCGTTGTTCTACACCACGGTTAAGCTGAGAAAGAGCCACAACCGGGCAATTAAACTCTTTAGCAATGGCTTTTAATGAGCGCGAAATCTCCGAGATTTCTTGGGTTCGCCCTTCACTTTTACCGGCCACCTGCATCAACTGTAAATAGTCGATCATAATCATGCCCGGATCACCGTGTTCACGGGCAATGCGTCGTGTACGGGCACGAACTTCTTGCGGCGTTAAACCGGCGGTATCATCAATAAATAAGGGCTTATCTTTAAGCTTGCCCATAGCCGCAGACAGTTTTGGCCAATCTTCTTCGGTCAACGAGCCGTTACGAATTTTACCCTGATCAATTCGACCCACCGATGACAGCATCCGCATCATCAAAGCGTTGGCCGGCATTTCCAGACTAAACACCAA
Source organism: Sessilibacter sp. MAH3 (assembly GCF_054658275.1). Lineage (NCBI taxonomy): Bacteria > Pseudomonadati > Pseudomonadota > Gammaproteobacteria > Cellvibrionales > Cellvibrionaceae > Sessilibacter > Sessilibacter sp. MAH3. Next base: position 19,157 of record NZ_BAAGIE010000024.1, read on the forward strand.
AACAGGACGTGTCTGCGTGAATAAGGCAGCTTCGACAAAGTTGAGCGCCAGCGCGGTTTTACCCATAGAAGGACGCGCCGCCAGAATGATCATTTCTCCGTTTTGCCAGCCCGATGTACGCGTATTAAGGTCTCTTAAACCCGTGGATAGGCCTGTGATTTCTTTTTCAGAGCGAAACAGCTCGTCAATTTTTTCAACGGTTTGCTTCAACAAAGAATTCATCTGTTGAAAACCGCCCTCTTTGGGTCGATCTTCAACAATTTCAGCAACGCGTTTTTCAGCAAGCTGTAAAAGATCATCCGCACCCAATCCCGCCGGGTTAAAACTGGTTCGGCTGATCTCACTGGCGGTGGCAATCAGTTTTCTGAGTGTGGCGCGCTCGGCAATGATTTTTGAATAGGCGACAATGTTTGACGGCCCCGGCGTATTGGCGGCCAGTGCCGTTAAATAGGCCAAGCCACCCACTTGATGGAGCTGATTATGATTATCCAGCTCCTCGGCAAGAGTAATCACATCCAAGGGCATGTCGCGCTCTTGCAAGCTCCACATCAACTCATAGATGGTTCTGTGGTTAGCCGAATAAAAATCTTCAACTCTTAACACCTCGGCGACTGCATCAAACTTCTGATTGTCGAGCATCAAAGCGCCCAAAACCGCCTGCTCTGCCTCTATGGCGTGGGGCAGAACTTGCAAATCGTTTGCAGATCTCGGCGCTTCATCGTAGGCGGAATCTGGAATCGAGTCGTCGTAAGGGTAATCAGAATCGGACATGAACTTTCGGGTCAGGGCATTTTTGTTGCTGTCGAATATAAACGCTCAGCGACGATGCGCCAAGAACTTCCATGGTTGGTAAATTACAGACATAAAAAAAGCGAGCAACCGGTGCTCGCTTTTTCGAGACTCTCAAACCGTGTTTGAGAGACTTCACGCATTATTCTGCGCTAATTGCTACTTTGATTACTTGAGTAACTTCTGTGTGCAATTGGATATCGATTTCGAAAGTACCAACTTCACGTAAAGCACCTTCAGGTAACTTCACTTCAGATTTGCTTACTTCAACGCCAGCAGCAGTAATTGCATCAGCGATGTCGCGAGTACCGATAGAACCAAACAATCTACCTTCGTCACCAGCAATTGCAGTGATAGTAACGGTATCAAGTTCTACCAATTTCGCTGCACGCGCTTGTGCAGAAGCGGTTTTCTCAGCAGCAACAGCTTCAAGTTCAGCGCGGCGAGCTTCAAAATCTGCAACGTTTTTAGCAGTAGCTGCTAGAGCTTTACCTTGTGGAATTAAGAAGTTACGACCAAAGCCAGGCTTGACGTTAACTTTATCACCAATACCACCAAGTTTGCCTACTTTATCGAGTAGAATAACTTCCATCTCGTTAATCCTCTCTTATTCGTGACTGTCAGTGTAAGGCAACAAAGCAAGGTAACGAGCGCGCTTAATAGCTGTAGAAAGCTGACGCTGATACTTAGCTTGTGTACCGGTGATGCGACTTGGAACAATTTTGCCTGTTTCAGTAACATAGGCTTTTAAAGTTTCCAAATCTTTGTAATCGATTTGATCTACGCCTTCAGCGGTGAAGCGGCAGAACTTACGACGACGGAAAAAACGTGCCATGGGATATCTCCTTATTCGTCATCATCGCTAGAAAGGTTGTCATCAGCTTCATCAGAATCATCTTCTTCAGAAGCAGCTTCTTCGCGAGCTTGACGCTCTTCACGACGCGCTTTGCGCTCACGGCCTTCTTGCTCAGCCTTCATGATTGGAGACTCGCCAGTGATAGCTTCATCACAGCGAACAACCATGTGACGCAATACTGCATCGTTGTAACGGAAAGTAGTGGTTAATTCGTCCAAGATTTCTTGTGAACACTCAACATTCATAAGAATGTAGTGTGCTTTATGAATCTTGTTGATTGAGTAAGCAAGTTGACGACGACCCCAGTCTTCCATGCGGTGAACTTGACCGCCAGACTCGTTGATAGACGCGGTGTAGCGCTCTACCATACCAGGTACTTGCTCGCTTTGGTCCGGGTGAACCAAAAAGATAATTTCGTAGTGACGCATGAATGCTCCTTACGGGTTAAGCTTCCCAAAAAAAATGGTGAAGCAAGGAGGACCGACAACCCAAAAAAATCGACGGTCATTTAGGGGCGCGAATTGTATGGGAATTGATCGGTTGAGGCAAGTAGTATTTAGGAAGAACGGCTAATAAGGAATGCACATTTGGATAGCTCTCAAAACGTAAACTCAAAAGAAACCAACAATCATTCACCTACCCAACTAATAAGGTTTAACTTAAACCAACTACTAACCACGTTGAGCTTAACGCTGACATTTTTGCTGCCACTTTTTTATGTGACTGGTTTAAATGCCTACGCTGGCTCATTAAGTTCTTACGGTGTTGATAGCTCTCTATTTCCATTGAATGTACAAGATGTGTACGTTCAGTTTTATTATGCGTGTATTTTACTTTTTATCGAAGGCGCTTCTTTAATCGCTGATAACAACTTGATACTGCATATAAGCCTTGTAGGATTGTGTATAGTTTCTGTTTTAATTTTTGTTTTATATAGGATTAGCCAAAACAAAGAGTCTTCTATTTATAAAAAATTAAAAAATTTGATTAACAAAATACCGTCTCAAAAAATACAGATTAATTACTACATAAAATTTATAGTCACTCTGTTAAATACCGATAGGAATATTATGGCAATAGTTTTCGCTCTTTTGATAATAATTTACCTGCCATCGCACGCTTACCAAAACGCAAATCTTCAAGCAAATATCACCAAAAAAGAATTCCAATCTTCAAATTGTGAAAAAATTAGATGCATAGCCCTCAAAGATGAAAATAAAAACATTGTTGTACAAGGTCTAGCAGTTGCGGCTAACAAAGAAATGATTGCTATCTATAACGGCGAAAAGACAACGGTTTTACACTTTAAACAAGGCTATTCTTTAGAATACAACCCAACGAAAGAAGACTCTTAATAATTAACTCGATTAATTCCAGAGAATTTCACTTAAGACCAGAGATAATCTTTGTAGTATGAAAGGCGTAATAATCAATAATGTTGAGTGGCAAAACCCAAAACAAGAACCACCCTACGTAAGCCAATACTTTGTCGCAGTTAAATACCCAAACGGCCTGGGCGCTTACGACCTTCTAGAGTGGAATGGGGAAGATTGGATTATCGATTACACTGCGGAAGTAGTCGGCTGGGTGACCATGACAGATTTTATGGCTTCAATTAAAGCGGGATGGCCAGATTGGGATCAGCCCAAAGAAGACATTTAAATCTAACGTTACTAACATTTAATTAAAGCATTGATACCGTTAGACTTATATAAAGCACAGAAAAATAACACGAACAGCAACTTACATTTTCAACCTTAATCCACAGCATAACCTTTTACATCTTTTAAATCAGGTTCGGGATAAACCAGGTTGCAGCTAGAGCCGTTACAACTTACCAAAAACGGATCGCGTTTCCAGCAGTAGGCTTCGTATAATTCTTCAAAGCCGGTTTGTACTAGACGCAAACCGTCGTTAGGAAATTCGCAACCCGCATCGATAATGGCTCGTTCGGCAGAAAATTCATAACGGCCGTATTCGGTTTTATTGCGCAACTCTTTGGGCAACCAGTTGCGTGCAAGAGCACCGGTTTCGGTGTGTTTTTTCATTTCTTGATGCAATTTCCAAAAGGCATCTTCAAAGGCGTCTTCAACGGAATGAGACAAAACTCGGTTTGCAGCAAAGCTACTCACGACCGGAACACTTGCGGCGACAACACCAACACCAAAACGCTCCAAAGTCATAACCTTAGAATGACCCGCAATGGGCAAACTTAAAACCTCTGCACCTTCGCCATCGAAAATTTCAAAATTTAAAGCAACCTTGCTTTGCATGGTAATTTTATTGATATCAACAGCATCGATACGTGGCACAACTGCTAATGCACAGTCAGCGCAAGCACCACGTTTATAATTTTCTTGTCGCACTTCTACATTAGAAAAATAATTTTCAAAGAAATTTTTGGAGGACTCAGCAATGGCATCACCCGCCGCTAATTTCCAATCCAATAAGACGCCAACCGCCAAAACACCAACCTGACCGAATGATTCTTCGGCGACTTCCGAAGGCACAAAGATAACGACTTTGCTGTGCGACTGATGCGTGGGTTCGTCACCGGTTGATTCGTTGTAAGCATCAATAGGAACATTGACGGCACAGCCGGATAAAAATAATCCAAACCAGATTAAAACCAAATAACAAAGTCTATTAATCACATTCATCTCAGCAGCCAATCAACCACGTTCTATTTTTAATAGATACTAGCCGCCATATCTGTGGCTGAGCATGACTTGCTTAACACTTTTTCATGTAAAACCTGCCAAAAAGCGTTAACCAGATCACAATGATTTTAAAAAATCGGCCTTATAAACAGATGCTAGAAAAAGCCTAATATCTATAAGTGTTTCTTAAAAGTTTGTGATCAACTTATGAAAAAATTCACTTAAAACAGTTATATAGAAATAACGCAGAAAATCTGTTTAAACACAGGTCTGAACAGTATTGGTTTTTCGTGTTTCAATAAAAGCAGTTCTAATGTTTAAGACATTAACGAGATATCTTCGTATTGCAATAAATTCTCGTCCTACCAGAGCGTATTAGTCAGTAACGCTCAGTGTTTGCGGCTAATGATATTTTTGCTGATGATTTCACCTCATCTCAGGTAACGAAATTCAGATTCATCTATCTGGCTCATTTAGAAGTTCCGATGACCTGTCTCACAGGATTTTGGGAATTTTGAACAAACAATCATTCCGCTGTTGCTGTGCATAGTCTTGTTGTACAAACTAATTTGTACAGGGTTAAATTTGTACGGCGTTAAACAGTTGGAGGAACTTAGCTATCATACATGTCAGAAATTGTTTGACTTTATACATAGAGGTCTATATAGTCATCACAGCTTGAAAGTAAGTCTGTTTTTATTACCTCCATTTCGTCGTGTCTTTGTAGTTCTTCGTCCTGTAGCGTGTAAATTTCAATTTATATTTCCCGCTTATATACGCCCACTTAGGGTACTCTTTTATTTTTCCTTACAGGATATTTATTATGTCTAATACAACTACTGGCACCGTAAAATGGTTTAACGAATCTAAAGGCTTTGGTTTTATCGAACAAAAGTCTGGCCCAGATGTATTTGCGCACTTCAGCGCTATTGCCAGTTCAGGATTTAAAACTTTGGCCGAAGGCCAACAAGTTCAGTTCACTGTTACTCAAGGCAAAAAAGGCCCACAGGCCGAGAACATCGTTGCTTTATAATAAGCTTTGATCAGTTCGCGATTAATTTAAAAAGCAGAAGTTAATAAAACGTTGTTAACGTATTAAAAACACAGAATAAGCTGGAGTTTTTAATAAATATTACTGAATGCTTTATAAAAGGCAAATCATAATGGTTTGCCTTTTTTTGTTTTTGAAAAAAATAAGCTCAGCAATTATTTTTCTTACATTCCTCTGTAGAATCTCCTGCTCAATACATTCTTATCCGCTTTAACTGTTTTCACAATAAATAATTCTGCACTGTTAACTCGCTGATAAACAATATTTTTTGTATAGCGTATAAAGAAGTTAGTACATTATTCAAATCTTATTTAAACGATTAACCTGATTAAATCAGTTTCTTATTGTTTAGAAATTCTTAGCGTAAACGTCAAACTAGCGATCTCGAAATACCAAAATTTTTCTGAACTCAAATACAGGAAACTCTGATTAACCTAGAGTTTCTCGCGACACAAGGATGTGTCGCCAATTTCAAGAACGGTAAGTGATTGAAATTGTGAAGAAATTGGAAATCGTATTTTCAATTTCTGTCCTCTGATTAAATCATGGATGAGTTAATCAGAGGTTCCTACAGCATGTAACCATCTGTAATAGATTAAATAGTCTTAGGTATTTATTATAAAAACAGTGGCGTTTGAACGTGAACACGTTCAAACGTTTAGGTAAATAATTAGGTAGATTCTTAACATAATGATCTCTGAATTATTTACCGCAACATTAGGAATCGCTGAAAAAAGGACTTTTCTGTAAACAAGGACGTGTTGATACGCTTATTAGCGACCGCTTGATTGCGTATCACCCACTGAAATTCGCACTTTCAGCTTTATTCTCTGATTAAATAAGGAAGATTTAATCAGAGAGCCCCTCAAATAAAAAAACCTCAAAAATTTAAGCGCTTTATTTAATTAACGAATTCTAAAAAACACTAATGCAATCGAAATTATTAACGCGCAATAATTGCAGAAAAGTTTACCCTACCCTCACTCACCGGTGGACACCAGTAATAACCTCCACCTTGCGGTTTGGTGAAGCTAAATAGATTATCCACAAGTCCGTCTTCGGCGCCTATCATTCGTTGCACAATGGTTTCAAAAGGGTCGAAGCTGGCGGCAAAGGCGGCGAATATTAGGCCGTTTTCATTACCATTTACCCAAGGCATGGAGCGGCGCAGTATAAATGCTTCTGGATCAAAGCTTTCTTGGGCAGTCCGCTTTACATGGGCCGATTCTGGCGCTTCATCAAACTCTTCGTTATCGCTTAATCGTCTACCGATGGTATCGTCTTGCTCGGCTTGGCTACGCTGCTTAAATTCTTTCAAATTGTGCAGCCAATTTTGTATGACCAAAAAACTGCTTCCATTTAATTCTGGGTTTTCGTGCTGTAAAAACGCGGTTTCGATGGCTTTGTCGCCTTCGGGGTTTTCGGTACCATCTTCATAACCGCTTAAATCTCGATTGTTATAATTAAAGCAATCAACACTGCTGTGTAGTGCAAAATTGGGTTGCAGTAATAAGTCGATAGACAAGGCTTTTTGAGCAAGATCGCCAATACTTGCCCCGTCACCATTACTGCGCAACCAAATCAATAAATCGGTCTGATCTTGGGTTAGCGATAAACCATTGTGAGAAAACTCGGGCATTGCCTTTAAACCCGGAATGTTCGCACCAGCGCTAATTTTCGCAACGAGATTAGCGCTCAATGCTAAGACTACGGATTCGCCATCACAACGCAAAGCGAGTTGAGCTAAACACTGACCTAGTTTATCGACGCTGGTTAGGGTATAGGTGATAAATTTAGCGAAGTTCGGCACCGGTGCCAAAATTCCTTTTTGATAGGATTGAGAGTGCTCGCAGCTCATTGATTCCACTTATTCTATGTGAACTTATGCGTTTAAACCTTATTTTAAAGGTAGTTTTACGCATAAGAAACTCTGATTGGCTGAAATTTCCGGTGATACAGAAACGTATCGACAATTTCAAGAACAGCAATTAATTGAAACTGTGAAAGAATTAGCAGTCTCATCGTCAGTTATTAATCTCTGATGAAATCATGGCTGAGTTCATCAGGGATTCCTATAGAGACTAAACGCATCTTCATTTTCTGTGAGTAACAGTACCAAAAATATCATTAATAACTTTGCAGCAATTACGTACATGGCATCGTTAGCATCTATGAAAAGGACGAGAAGCTCAGATTAATTCTGCGATGATTTAATCCGAGATTCGCCCACACAGAGTAATTTGTTTATTTAAATCGCTCAACCAATAAAAATTGTCGCTCGGCTAATTCCGACATCTGTCCGCTCAAACTCGCGGCCACGGCCGCTTTGTCCTGCGTTACTTTGGCAATATTGGAAATATTACGAGTATTTGTGTTGACCTCACTGGCCGCTGCGGATTGCTCTTCGGCGGCAGCAGCGATTTGATGGGACATTTTTTCAATACCCATTACTGATTCGGCAATTCGTTTTAAGGCGTTATTCACATTTTCGATACGATCAACACTGCGGCTTGAAGACTCTTGGCAGGAATCCATACTCGACACGGCGGCCGTGGTGGCTTTCCCTAACTCTTCGATGATTATTTGAATATCTTGGGTGGATTCTTGAGTGCGTTGCGCCAACGAGCGAACCTCATCGGCAACCACGGAGAAACCTCGTCCCTGCTCGCCAGCACGAGCGGCTTCGATCGCGGCGTTTAACGCCAATAAATTGGTTTGATCTGCAATGGCACGAATTACGTCGATAACACTGGCGATTTTAGCGCTGCCGCCGGATAGGTTTTCCAGCACAGAAGACAGAGCGGTAACCGTACTAGAAAGCTGGCTGATCTCTCGATTAGCCTCCACTAATACTTGTTCGCCATTTTTCACTTCTTTCATGGCATCAACGGTGGCATTACTGGTTTGACTAACCCCGCTGGCAACTTCTTGAACGGCCTCGGCCATTTGACCCATTGATTCGGCAACCTGAGACGATTCTTTTTGCTGCGCATTCATATTTTCTAAACTGGCTTCTACTTCGGTCTGCGCCGCAGTGGATTTATCCAAAAGCTCCCGCGCGGCCCCGTTAAAACGGCCTAGCGCTGTGCGTAATCGAGCTTTTTGCGCGGCTGTTGCTAACAGTATTTCGCCGTAAATATCACTTCTGCCGGTATAAATATACGCAGCCAATGGATCGTAAATGGTTTCACGAGATTGTTTCAGCGTCCGTTTAAGCGGCACCGACAACAGTTTAACGGATATCGTGCCCGCAATAATACTGGCCACTAGCGCCATCAAACCTGTGAGAAATTCTACGTCGTGAATAATAAGAAACCCGCAAATGAGAACCACGAAAATACTCAATGAAACCAAAATATAATTGCGTAATTTGCCCCATAAACTGGTGATCATAGGTACAGCAGGCTTACCCGAACGAAGGCGAGCATAAGCTAATTCTGCGCGATCTATTTGTTCTTGCGTTGGCGCCACACGCACCGATTCATACCCTAGGATTTCACCTTGATCACTGACTGGCGTGACATAAGCATCTACCCAGTAATGATCGCCGTTGGAGCAGCGATTTTTAACGAGCCCCATCCACGGATTTCCGGCCTTAAGATCTGACCACATTTTAGAAAATGCTTCTGGCGGCATATCGGGATGACGAACAATATTGTGCGCTTGGCCGAGAAGTTGCTCTCTAGAATAGCCAGCAACATCACAAAAGCGGTCGTTACAAAAGGTAATAACACCTTTTGTTGTGGTGGATGTGACCAGTTGATCGTCCGAATTCAGGGTAATCTGACGACCTGTAACAGGGCCCGTTTTTCTCATAGAAACTTACCGTGCAAAGTTGCAATACCGAATGTACATATTCACAAAAACATTAACTCAATATATATCGACCCAGTCTTTTATTTGTTTACAGCTGCCATCGAAAAAAGTGAGCTTGATCGAATCGAAAAATTTAAGCCTTCAACTCTAAGAAACCCTAATTCACTCGGAGCTTCCTGCGATACCTGAATGTATCGCCAATTACCAAAACTGTAAGTAATTGAAATAGTGAAGAATCTGGAAATCTTATTTTCAATTTTTATCATCCAATTAAATCAAGAACGCATTAATCAGAAGTTTTCTCTAATAATTAAGCATAGCAAGGATTAAAACTATAAGATGGATGACACCAACCTGAGCATCATAGAAGACAAGTTTAAGTTGAAATAAGAAATTATACGGCGCCCAATACGTTGGTTATATACTTTAACGGCTTTTAGCTAAAGTAACTTCGATTTAATCAGCGCCGCTTTTATGAGGATATATCGATAAAAATATAAAAGTCTTATTAACCAAGATTTTTCGGCAACACACGGATAAGCTGCCGACTTAAATCATAAATAAGGTGTTCAGAAGCGCTTTTCATTTTGGCATGACAAAAATGGTTTTGTTGCTAAAAAAATTCAGCATTAAAAATAACGCTGTTATTCAGACGATAAAGAACGCTTGGGAACAAGGTTTCTAGCAGTTAATACTAAAACAATAAACACACCCACTAATTGACCAACCAGGTGAAAACTGGGTGTACTGCGCCAACGCGTTGATGAAAATAATGCACCACCGGTTTTAAACTCAACCAAATTTTTAATTAATGCACCAATAAATAATAACCACAATAATCCGTTACCGCGAAATAGCGATTGCGTATCGCGCAACGAATAAAGTGCAACCACTAAAAAGCAATTTAAAGCACCCGACAGACCTGCATAATAATTAAATTCGGTTTGATACCAAAACCAAATACCCATTGAAGAAAAGCCCAAAATCAAAGTCACCATCCACATGATGCGTGAATGGGATTCGATGCAATACCCCAAAATTAAAAAGGCGAAAACATCAAAAATAAAATGATTCCAATCCGTATGCAGAAACTGCCCACTGAGCCAACTAAAACCATCAAAGCCATTACTTCTGGAGAGCAACAGTGATTGATATAAAGGATCATCAAAGTCTACAACCAAAAAGAGAACGGTTGCTACGATTGTTAACGTTAGCGTGATCCACGGTAAGGCTTTTTTCATACAGGAAAACCGGAGTACATAGCAAGCGCAAATTGTACCGTCTGACACCACACAACCCAAGTTGTGATTTGCCAGAATGAAGCTGCCGTTAATCATTGCCCTAACAATAATGCTACAATCGCCCTAAATAGGTAAATCCACAAGATTAGAGCAATCCATGAGTATCAATTGGTACCCGGGCCATATGCATAAGGCCCGCAAAGAAATCCTAGAAGTTCTACCCAAGATCGACGTTATTATCGAAATCGTCGACGCTCGTATCCCCTACAGCAGTGAAAACCCCGTTATTGCCGAATTAAAAGGCTCAAAACCGTGTATTAAGTTATTGAGCAAGGCAGATCTGGCTGATCCAGAAATGACGCAAGCCTGGAAGACACACCTGAACACCGAAAAGAACATTCAATCTCTTGCCATAAACTCACGCAATGCCGGAGAAACCAAGCAGGTTTTCGACCTGATTCGCAAATTGGCGCCAAATACCATTGCGAAAACCCGCAAAATTCAGGTACTGGTTATTGGTATTCCCAATGTAGGTAAATCGACTCTGATTAACGCTCTTGCCGGAAGATCTGCGGCAAAGGTTGGCAACGAACCCGCGGTTACCAAAGCTCAGCAGCAAATTCATATTGCCGATGACATAGTGCTTAACGATACGCCCGGAATTTTGTGGCCAAAGGTAGAAAATCCCAACAGTGGTTATCGTCTGGCAGTAACCGGTGCCATCAGAGACACAGCCATTGAGTATGAAGACATTGCGCTTTATGCCATTCGATTTTTTGCCCAAGCAATGCCCGATGTATTGGCTAAACGCTACCAAATGGAGGTTCAGGTTGATCTTGAAAATCCCGATTGGGATATTGCCTTATTAGAAGCCATTGGTAAAAAGCGCGGCGCAAAAGCAGCCGGTGGACGAGTTAACTTTCATAAGGCCGCAGAAATATTAATACACGACTACAGAAGCGGTGGCCTTGGTAATTTAACCTTAGAAACCCCGGAAATGAAAATAGCCGAAGAAATTGAAGTTGCAAGAGTCCGAGCAGAGAAAGCCGCGGCGCTGGCCGAAAAGAAAGCCCTAGAAAAACAAAAACGCAGCGGTAAGCGCCATTGATCATTTACGGAACCGGTTATAGCAGCTCGTTCCGTAACATTGTCATCGACACAAAGTAGAGTGACCTCTGAGTAAATCACTTACCGTTTTAAAATAGGCGAAATATCCATGCTTCGCTGGAGACTCTAGATTAATCAGAGCTTCTCAGTGCTTGTTGCTTTAATAACACCTAATTAATGCTCACCGCTGAATCGATAACAGATTTAGAAATAGCTTAACAGCAGCGATTGTCACACTCGCCATCAAACAATTAATCAAGCTCTTTGGTGTAAAACCGACTATACGGGTCTAGCACATAATCGGCAAAGGGCTCGCATTCGTTAAAACCGTATTTTTCATAAAGCCCATGTGCGGGAAAAAATAACGGTTGTGTGCCGGTCTCTAAACTCAGCTTTTTATAGCCACGAGACTTTGCTTGCTCAATTAAAAACTCCAACATAATAGAACCAATTCCAGCTTTACGAGCTGAGGTTGCCGTTCGCATGGATTTTAATTCACCATGCTGCGCATCTAACTCTTTCATGGCACAACATCCTTTTAATTCTGCGTCGTACCAAGCACTCCAAAAGGTAACGCTGGTGGCTTTTAGTCCGTCTAAATTAAGCGCATGCCGACTTTCTGGCGGCGATGTAATTTCCATGTCGTGTAAGTGTTCTTGCAGTAATTTAATAACATCGGGATTTGTTAAATTACGTTCAATAAAAGTCAGCTTCATTATTTTTCCTAAAAATAACCACTATAAACTGCCGGATACGATGTTATAGATGCTACAACCAATAAACTAAAAACGTATTTTATAGATCTCGACCATCCAAAAGTCTTTGCATAAAAATACATGATCAACAGAGTTAGCAATAACATAGGTTCGTAAAAATATCGAACATTAAAATTGAATGGATGTAAAAACAATGTGTAAATTAAACGCCCCAACCCTGGAGGCAGCAATACCATCATCATCGACACTACCATATCGCGATGTTTTAGCGGTGCTTTTCTGAATAAAAAGACTCTCGTAAAAAGCACGATAAACATTGGTATTAAAAATAAATCCAACCAATACACTAAGTGAAAAATAGCGGGTTTATCGAATTTTTCATTGAGTCGGCTAAGAAATACCGCAACGGTAGAAATTGTAAAGGCTAATCCTGCAACCAGTGTCGCATAGCCAAAAAACCGATGAAATCTAAACATGTTTCGTTGTGCAGAATATGCCTGAACATTGACGAATGCTAACCATGCAAAAGCGGTTACGGCATGTACATGATAAAGAACGGGGACAAAACTAAAAGAAACCGTGTAACTGGGTATAAACCCTAAAACGATAATTGCAGAGAGGCAATGCACCCATTGCGAATGGTTTAATTCGAAAAGCTTGTACAAGGTAAGCACACGATTGAAAAATAAGTTTAGAATATTTGTAAAATCATATAAATGAATCAATTAGCCTCAGGAATTTTTTGGCTGAGTTTGTGAACGTACAAGTAGAAACGTAATTCCATTCATTGATTTAAGCAACGTTAAGACAATTCATCAATCCGAATAAAGACAGATAATTACCATTGTGATTTGGTAGAAATCACTGTCAATTTCCGCTTTCTGATTAACGCGTAGATACGTCAATCAGAGGCGTTTAAATATTGACGGCAATTACAAAACCGCGGCACCAATACATTCCACTTCTAACAAAGCGCCTAGGGCCAAGTCTTTAACACCCATAGCACTGCGTGCAGGATAAGGCGCGGAAAAATATTCTTTATAAATAGAATTAAACTTCGACCACTGAGAAATATCAGACAACATTACCGTACATTTAACGATATTTTTCATGGAATAACCGTTTGCTTCTAAAACAGCTTTTATATTGTTAAGTGTCTGATGACTCTGTTCAACAATTCCACCTTCAACCAACTCTAGAGTTCCTGGTTTTACCGGAATCATGCCCGCAAGATACAAAGTATTATCAACACGTACCAACTCGGAAAACGGTGCGCCTTCAGGGTAGATAGCGGAGGTTTTTGAAAATTCGGTTTTTTCAGGAGTTTGTTGACGCTCGGCTAAACCAATAATTTTAACCTCGCTGGCAGGATTTGCGGGCGCTTGCGCGAAGACGATACTGGAGGAAAAAGCGATTAAAAGGGTAATAAATTTTATACAGATCAACACGGTTTTCATATTCCAACTCCTAAAAATAGTCATTTATGAAACGAGTAAGCGCCTTATTGTCTCAGCGAGCAATAGCCTTTAAAAGAATATAAGGTAAAGAAAAGCGACTTATTGAGAAATCAGTCAACAGCTGGATCTAGAAAAGTTAAAAACGCTACTCGCTAACATTTGTCTTCTAAATTGGATCGGGTTGAATAAATCCACTATTAACCGAGAGCTTCAAACGCTTGTTGCCAAATCAACAGTGTTTTTTTGTCGTACAAATAGAATTGAATGTCTAACACTATGAATGGCGTCGAGTTGCAAACATCAAGTGCGATGTCTGCTGCTTCTTGTAAGGGATAGCCATAAACACCACACGATACCGCAGGAAACGCAATTGATTGGCAACCGTTTTCTATCGCTAGGTTCAGAGAGTTGATATAACAACTTCGCAATAATTCCACAGGATTTGCGCAGCTGGAATAAATTGGACCAACGGTGTGAATTACGAATTTTGCCGATAAATCACCAGCGTGTGTAATCTTGGCTTGACCAGTTTCACAGCGAACACCATTGCGCTTAGGCAATTGCCGACAGGCTTCTAGTAACGATGGGCCGGCGGCTTTATGAATTGCACCATCAACACCGCCGCCGCCCAATAAGCCTCCGTTAGCAGCATTCACGATAGCATCAACGTGAGCTTTAGTGATGTCACCTTGAATAAGCTGGATCACAAATACACCTCAGATAATAATTCTAAAACGTCGTTCAGTGTCTATCGGTTCGATTCCACGTAGTTTGTTTTTTCTCAACAAAACCTTTGTACACTCCAAGCTTGGATAATACATAAAGAGGAATATGAATTAATTCCGAAGGTTTTAAAATATGTTGTGCAGCGAGCAACCAAACAATAAATACGCTAGAAATTACGGCAAATACCAGCCATGCCACCGCTGATAATAATCCGTGTAAATCGATAAATATTTGCATAAAGGCGAAAAATAAAAACACACCAACGGCAAACATTAATAGCAATGATAACGGCGGCACGGCTAAATCTAGGCCGAAAAGTAATAGTTTTGGGTTGGTTCGCGCGAGACTATTTTTAATTAATGGCAGCGCAAATTTTTGAATCATACCCATATGACCGTGTTCCCAACGCTCTCGCTGTTTCGCAAGAGCCGCTTCGGTTACCGGCAACTCACTTAATACAACCGCGCCGTCGTCGTATAGAGAACCCTGACCTTGGTCGGCCAATTCAATACCCAACTTCATGTCTTCAACAATTTCACCAGACGCTAAAGATACTGAGGTTACATCTCGCCACAAAAAACCCATGCCCGAACCCAGCAAAGGAATTGGCGCACCCAAAACACTTAAACCTTTGGTGCGAATTTTATTCTTAATAAAAACAGCAAATTCAGAGACCTTGGTTTTAATGCCTGCACCCTCTGGGCTTTGCAATAAATACCGTGCCTGCACCGGTTTTTGAAATTGTAAGGTTGCAGCTTTGATTCGAGCGATTGCACCAGGCTGAACTTGGCAGTCGGCATCGACAATAATCACTACGTCGGGCGGGTTGGGCGTTAATACCTCTAATCCGTGTGATAACGCAAAACCTTTACCTCGGTCGGTTTCATGGAATCGTTCGGTAACATCGCATCCCAGTTCACGAACAATGTCGGCCGTTGAATCACTGCAATTATCAGCAACCACCAAAACTCGATCGGAATCGGCCAACTGAGGAATAATGGTGTTTAACGTATTTCGAATCACCTGCTCTTCATTATGAGCGGGAATTAAGATCACACTCGAATTTGTGTGAAATTGCTCTTCATGAACAATAGGTGCTTTATAAAAGACAGAGCAAATACACTCGATGACGAAAATCCCGAGCGGTATGGCGACAACAATAAAAATCAACCAGCATATAAGTGTTAACACCGCTAATCCTCCAATGATTTTATTGCATCCAATAATTTTTGCGCTTCTCGAACACTGTCATGCTCTTCGCTAACTCGCTGAAAACCGTATTCACCTAACGCTGTAAGCTGCTCTAGAGAATGCTGAGTGATGTTTTCGATAGCATCGGCGATTGCGTTTGCATCGCCCGCAGGAATTAACCAACCACTGTTTTCATCAATTAATTCGGGGATGCCCGCAATATAGGTGGTTAAGATGGGCCGTTTACGTGCACAGGCTTCCATAATCGAAACCGGTAAACCTTCGGCAAAACTGGGTAACACCAAGGCAGAACCGTTATCAAGCTCTTCGATAATTTGCGCTGTTGAGCGCCAACCTAACAAGCTCACGTATTCTTCCAAACCGTGAACAGCGATAGTACGTTCAATTTCGGTTCTTAAGTCACCATCACCAATTAATGAAATATGTGCCGACACGCCGCGCTCTTTTAAAAGCGCCATGGCTTCAACCAATAACAGTTGGCCTTTTTGTTCACTCAACCGACCGATATTAATAAAACGGTTTGTCGAGGTGATAGGCTTATGAGGTTTTGTAAGTAGCTCATCATCAACGGCACAGTGAACGATGGTTATTTTTTTCCAGTGTTCAAAACTGCACCAACGCATAAGTTGGCTGCGGCAAAAAGAGGTAATGGCAACAACGAACGCTGAATTTTCTATTTTTTTACCCAAAGACAGCTGAATGGGTTTATCAAACTCTTCTGGGCCATGCACGGTAAAACTGTACTTGGGGCCGCCCAATAAGCGACACAACATTACAACCGATGTTGAATTGGTTCCAAAATGGGCGTGAACATGATCGACTTGTTGCTCTTCGCAAATTCTTAAGAGTTCGCAGGCTTCGAGTAAATAAACGAAGTTATAGAGGTAGCGACTTTGATCATTAAAACCAAGCTTGATTGCTTCTATGGCAGCTTTAAAAAAACCAACAGGATCTTTAACAAGTTGTTTGAAACCGGACTTCAGTAATGATTTTTTGTTGCCCATGGCGATGCAACGGGTTTTGGCGAGTTCTCTTTTGTCGGTCTCGTCTACCAACTCTTCTGGGGAATTACGTGCTGCAATACGAACTACGCTGGCACCGAGGGTTTCTAGCGCTAAAATTTCTCGACGAATAAACGTGTGACTGACTTTGGGGTATTGATTAACAAAATAACAAATCTTCACGTTGGAGTACTCTTATTGATCCATTGATGTTGGGGCGGGCAGTCCATTGATTTTAAATTCATGCTTAATAATACAAATGAGATACCAACTTTTATACAAGGTGTAATGCCAGAGCGCAAAACTTTTCGGAAAACTCCGAGAGTTTTTAACGAACTAAAACTGTTTGAACAATATCGACTGAAGCAAGCTGCTGAAAACAGTGTACCTAAAGCAAGTGAACTACTCTGAGCACTCTTTAATCTCTATACTCGCTTTCATTTACAAAAAGTCGGCAGTTTGGAATTCTTTTGTAAATTTTAGACATAAAAAAAGCAGGTATTAACCTGCTTTTTCGGCAACCTATACAACTACATATCAGTTGTTTGGTATATCAGTTGTTTGGCGTAGACTCGGTAGAAGTCTCGTCTTCAATTACCGTTGGAATATCGGATTCAGAGGCTGTGTTTTCAGCATCATTCGCCGCATCTTCAACAACAGGAATATCAGAAGACTCTTCTTCTAACTCTACGCTTGGAATATCGGATTGTGGGATTGCTTCTAAGCTAGAACCGGCCTCTAAAAGACTTGGATCAATAAGATCTGCCGTAGATTGCTGCTTGGCTAAATAGGTTAAGCCAAATGCCAATACGAAAAATACTGCTGCCAACCAAGTGGTAAGGCGTGAAAAGAAATTACCACCGCCCTGGCTACCGAACACGGTTTGCGAAGCACCGCCACCAAAAGAAGCGCCTGCTTCGGCACCCTTGCCTTGTTGCAGCATAATTAGGCCGATAATCGCCAAGCAAATTAGGAGATAAACAACTAAAACTAAGGTTTGCATAAAATTCCCATACAATTCTACAACCAAGCCAACTGCGAAATTACCAAATCATTTGTATTAAACGATCAACTCAGCCCATGACTTAAAGTCACGATGGTTATTCAGTTAAAATGAGTTAGCAATTGCGCAAAAGTCGTCAGCATCTAGAGAGGCGCCGCCGACTAAAGCTCCGTCTATATCTTTTTGTGTAAATAGTTCTGCTGCATTCGCAGCTTTTACGCTTCCACCATACAACAGCGATACACTTGAACCGGCATCGGCCAGTTGTTCACGAATGGCTGCGTGCACTTCTTGTGCTTGCTCTGGGGTCGCCGTTAAACCTGTACCAATAGCCCAGATAGGCTCGTAGGCAATAACGATGCTTTTAAGCTGGTCTTCACTGAGTCGCTCAATCAAGGCTTGAATTTGTTCGGAAATTACCGATAAGGTCGCGCCTTGTTCTCGCTGCTCCAAAGACTCACCCACACATGCTATTGGTGTAATGTTATTCTTCAAAGCCTGTAGGCATTTTTCAGCCACAGTTGTATTACTTTCGCGTTGATATTCGCGACGCTCAGAATGACCAACGATAACGTATTGGCAGGCAAATTCTTTGAGCATCTCAGCCGCGGTATCACCAGTGTAAGCACCATTTGCTTGGTGACTCACATCCTGAGCTCCCACACAAATACTGTCTTCATTAACGAGATCAGCCACTTGTGGCAGGTACACCGTAGGTGGACAAACAACGACTTCCACATTTGAAGGAAACGATTTTTGCTTGAGTGCACCAACAAGATCTTTGTTTTGCACTAAGCTGCCGTTCATCTTCCAATTGCCCACAACAAGAGATCTTCGCATTTTTATGGTTCCTTAAAATTGCTTATGGATCATCCAGGGCCGGCATAAAGCGGGCGCCAATACTATATGAGATAAGGTGAACTTACAATCATTGAGACGTGCGTGTGAGCCTCACGCGAGTTCGGATTCAACCACCTTGGCGAGTTTTTGCGCAACTTCGCGAACTAACATTTGGTTTTCGCCTTCAACCATTACCCGAACTAACGGCTCGGTGCCAGATGGCCTCAAAAGGACTCGGCCAGAACCCGCCAATTCGGTTTCGGCATTGGCGACGGCGAGTTTTATGTTTTCGCTGGTGTGCAACTTTTCACGCGATGGCGTTCGCACGTTAATCATGGTTTGCGGGAATTTTTTCATGCCGAGCTTGGCCTGATGCAAGCTTTTTTCCTGATGTACCAAAGCTTTTAATACTTGCAGAGCGGCGATAATTCCGTCGCCTGTGGTAGTTACGTCGTTGCAGATAATATGACCGGAAGACTCGCCACCGAGCATCCAATTTTTATCTTTCATGGCTTCGATGACGTAACGATCGCCAACCTTGGCGCGCACCAACTCTATGTTTTTTTCTTTTAGCGCAAGTTCGAGCCCTAGGTTACTCATTAAAGTACCTACCACGCCCTGACAATGGCTATTTTGTGATAATCGATGTTCAGCTATGATAAAGAGCAATTCGTCACCATCAACCAACTCGCCCTTATGATCGACCATGAGTACTCGGTCTCCATCGCCGTCCAGCGCAATACCTAAATCAGCGCCGCGATTGAGCACTTCAGCTTGTAATCGCTGCGGGTGCGTAGATCCACAATCGGCGTTAATATTCAAACCATCCGGCTCTACTGCCAGTGAGATGACCTTAGCGCCGAGCTCGGTAAATACCTTTGGGGCAACGTGGTAGGTAGCACCGTTGGCACAATCTAGAACGATTTGTAGGCCCATGAGGCTGAAACCCCAAGGCACAGTACTTTTGCAATATTCAATATAACGTCCTGCGGCATCATTGATACGTCGAGCTTTACCTAGGCCCGATGCGGTCACCATGGTTTCGCTCAGCTTGTCTTCAATGGCCTGTTCAATTTCGTCATCAAGCTTGGTGCCTTCGCTATTGAAAAACTTAATACCGTTATCGTAAAAAGGATTATGCGAGGCACTGATAACAATGCCTGCTTGCGCTTGCAATGTACGAGTGAGATACGCAATTGCCGGGGTTGGCATTGGCCCAAGTAACCCAACGTCGATACCTGCACTGATCAGCCCTGCCTGCAAAGCAGACTCAAACATGTAGCCAGAGATTCGAGTGTCTTTGCCGATAAGAATCTGGCGAGAACCGCCGGTCTTCGCACTTTGCTCTACCAGAACTTGACCGGCAGCCCAACCAAGGCGCAGCACAAACTCGGGCGTAATTGCACCCTCACCAACACGACCACGGATACCGTCGGTACCAAAATATTTTCTTGCCATAATAAATCAGTAGGATTAACGCTGTGTTCAGGAGTTGTCACAGCAAGCATAAAACTTAGTTAATGAACCTAATCAAAACCAGTGAAACTAGCCAGAATGCAGAGCAGTATAAATTTTAACGATATCTACCGTTTCTTTAACATCGTGCACACGCAATATTTTTGCGCCTTGGCATAAAGACTCGTAAGCCAACGCCAAGCTGCCATTCAAACGCTCACCCACCTCACAACCGGTAATTGTACCGATCATGGATTTTCGTGAAACCCCAACCAAATGAGCAAACGGTAGATCACAATACCTTTTTAGATTTCGCATCAATCGCAGGTTGTCGTCTAAGGTTTTTCCAAAGCCGAAGCCGACATCTAAAATAATCTGGCTCTTGGGTATTCCTGCCTCTGCGCAAACATCGACTCTTTTTAAAAGAAAAGTTTCGACTTCGGCTAATAAATCAAAGTATTGAGGATTAGCCTGCATAGATTGTGGCTCGCCTTGCATATGCATCAAACAAACCGCCAATCCGGTAGCTTTTGCTGCCACCACTGCACCGGGTCGTTGGAGCGCACGTACATCGTTGATTAAACCAGCACCCGCTTTTTGCGATTCGATCATAACTTCAGGTGTACTGGTATCCACGGAAATAATGGTATCAAAGTGCTGTCGAATCCAACCAACCGCCGTAACCACACGATCCAATTCTTGCTCAGTGGTTACCACATCCGATCCCGGACGGGTGGACTCCCCACCGACGTCAATCAGATCAGCTCCGGCATCAAGCATCGCTTCTACGCGCTTAAGCAACTTAGATTTATCTACAGATTGGCCTACAAATAGAGTACCACCATCGTAAAAAGAATCTGGGGTGACGTTCAAAATTCCCATGACACGCGGACATGATAAATCTAATAATTTATCGCCGCAGAGGATTGAAAGGTTCGCCTTCAAATCAGTTTCTCAGTTATGCAGAAAGTTGACTGGATTAAAAATGAAAAGCCGACGGCTGTTAACTCGTCGGCTTTTAGAGACTCTTACTCGTTATGAGAGAGTCGATTAGATGTCGGCAGGATCACCAATGGAATCCGACGAACCACCTTTAGAGGCACTTTCTTTGGGTGGTGGCGTAAAACCACCGCCGTCACGCCAATCACGTGGAGGACGCATTTTTCGACGTGCCATCAAGTCATCAACTTGTTCGGCATCGATGGTTTCATATTCCATCAAAGCGTCTTTCATGGCTTCTAAAATATCGCGGTTATCGGTAAGAATTTGCTCAGCACGCTTGTAACATCTATCGATAATATCGCGAATTTCTTCGTCAATCGTTCTTTGAGTCCAGCCAGAATAGTGGGTATTACCCGCGCCCGGCATTCCAGCTTCGTCTTCACCATAATGTAGCGGACCTAATTTTTCAGACAGGCCCCATTTGGTTACCATGTTCTGCGCTAGACTGGTGGCTCGTTCGATATCGTTCGATGCACCAGTGGTAACACCTTCAAAACCAAGAGTGATTTCTTCGGCAATTCGACCACCAAACAAAGAGCAAATTTGGCTCTCAATGGCACGTTTGCTATAGCTGTACTTATCTGACTCTGGTAAGAATTGAGTCACACCCAACGCACGACCGCGAGGAATAATGGTCACTTTATGCACAGGGTCATGTTCTGGAACTAAACGACCAACAATGGCATGGCCTGCTTCGTGATAGGCCGTATTTTCTTTCTCTTTTTCACTCATTACCATAGACTTACGCTCAGCACCCATAAGGATCTTGTCGCGAGCATTTTCGAATTCTTCCATGGTAACAACACGCTTGTTAGCACGAGCAGCAAAAAGAGCCGCTTCGTTAACAAGGTTGGCAAGATCGGCACCAGAGAAACCTGGAGTACCTCGCGCAACAACACTGGCTTGAACGCTTTCATCGATAGGTACTTTGCGCATATGCACTTTAAGTACTTGTTCACGACCACGAATATCTGGCAAGCCTACGAATACTTGACGGTCGAAACGACCCGGGCGCAACAGTGCTTTATCGAGTACATCAGGACGGTTGGTTGCTGCGATAACAATAACGCCTTCACTGCCTTCGAAACCGTCCATTTCAACCAATAATTGGTTCAAAGTTTGTTCACGCTCGTCGTGACCACCGCCGTGGCCGCCGCCACGATGACGACCTACCGCATCGATCTCATCGATAAAGATAATACACGGCGCTTGTTTTTTGGCTTGGTCAAACATATCGCGAACACGCGAAGCACCAACACCTACGAACATCTCGACGAAATCCGAACCTGATATCGAGAAGAAGGGCACTTTGGCTTCACCAGCGATGGCTTTGGCAAGCAAGGTTTTACCGGTTCCTGGAGGACCTGCCATCAGCACACCGCGCGGAATCATGCCGCCTAGACGCTGGAATTTAGAAGGATCGCGTAAAAACTCAACCAGTTCTTGCACATCTTCTTTGGCTTCATCCACACCGGCAACATCGGCAAAGGTGGTTTTAATTTGGTCTTCACCCAACAAACGAGCTTTACTCTTACCAAAGCTCATTGGGCTACCACGACCGCCTGCTCCGCCCTGCATTTGGCGCATAAAGAACATGAACACAGCGATAATGATAAGAATTGGGAAGCTGGCAACTAGCAATTGCTGAAGCAAACTTGGAGAGTCCGGTTCACGGCCTTTCACAATCACGTCATGCTTGAGCAGATCGTCCATCAATTTTGGATCTTGAGCCGCTGGGCGAACAACCTTAAAAGGCTCGCCATTGGTTCTTTCACCAACGATGATTGCACCATCAAAAGTTACGGATCTGATTCGATCTGTCTGCACTTCATTAATGAATTGCGAGTAGTCGATTTCCGAACTATCGGTGGAGCTTTGAAAGCTATTGAATGTAAAAAGCAGAACGGCCGCAATAACAAGCCATAAAATCAGATTTTTAGCCATGTCGTTCAAGGATTAGCCCTCATTATAAGAATACTAATAGCCTCACTGTATGAGGTTCCAGCTGAGCTAGTGCCGTAGCGCAAGATTATAAGCATGGCATAACTAAAGCGGTTAATACCAGCGGTTTCCCGACGTTTTTTGAAATAAAAAGCTATAAGGGAAACAGTAAACACACTAAGGCGGTGTAGGTTGATACTCTAATTAGATATTCAAATTAGAGTATTTTATGATCGCTATTTCAGTGAAAGCGAGCAAAGTTAGTTCACTAAAACAGTCTGTGCGGCAGATTATGTTTTCAATAGGTTTATAGCGTTTGAGTTCTACACTTCCATCGAAGCCATATTCAAGGCCTGTTACACTTTCCAGTATTTATGACCACTCTAATAAAGAAAAAGCTCCCGAGCACACGTAATTACTATCAGTTCTAAGACTTTCTACCTTTAGCCACCAGATAACATTCCCGAGAACGCGCCCGAGACGATTCTGGTTTGCGAGTGACTACGGTCTTAAAAGCGTCACGTAACTCTTTTAAATACTGATCAAAACCTTCGCCCTGAAACACTTTTACCGCGAAAGAGCCATTGGGTTTGAGAACCTGTAGTGCCATTTCAAGGGCAAGCTCGACCAAATGCATGGCTCTCGGCTGATCGATTTCGGGCATACCACTCATATTGGGCGCCATATCCGAAATTACAAGGTCCACACCTTCGTGACCATATTCACCAAGACGCTCCATAAGCTCGTCGTACACAGATTGCTCGGTAAAATCACCTTGTAAGAACTCAACACCCGCTATCGAATCCATCTCTAAGATATCTGACGCAAAAACAACGCCGCTTTCACCGACTAACTCGACCGCTACCTGTGACCAACCGCCGGGGGCTGCGCCTAAATCGAGTACGCACATTCCAGGTTTGAACAATTTGTCTTTTCCGTGCAGTTCGAGCAGTTTGTAACTGGCCCTAGATCGGTAGCCGTCTTCTTTAGACTGCTTTACAAACTGATCGTTAAAGTGCTCTTGTAGCCACTGACCACTACTTTTTGAACGTGCCATTGTTAACTCTGTATATTTATTAGCCGATACTACAACCAATCATCGAACTACTCAATTTTTGCGTTATTGTCCTAAATGAGAAAAAAATAAGGACTCACACCTAAGCCATTGGCGCAGATCACGATTCTTGTATGATGCTGTAATTGTTTCTGTGATCGTAAAGTATATGCAAATACCAAAATTCAACCTAGCGTTAAAACTCTGGCTGGTGCTGTTTTTTAGCTCAACCACGCTGGTTACCGGACTATTGTTTTGGGTTCAGTACAGCCTCGATCACGGTTTTAAACACTATGTTGCCCGAGTTTCAGAAGCGCAAATCCAGCTTATTAAACCCAAGCTTGAGAAGATGTATAAGTATGACGATAGCTGGCAGACACTGATTGAAAATCCAAGGCGTTGGTGGAATCTACAACGCATCACTTGGTTTCAAGCATCGGGTTTAGCCAGTGAAGACGAGCTGGAAGAGCTCGAAGAAAGGCACCTTCCCCGCTCTCATAAAGATCACGATCAACGCAAGAAGCCACCTTTGCCTTTAGGTAATTTGGTGTTAGCGGATAAACACCACAATATTTTGGTCGGTAAAATTCGCGGCGACAGTGATGACAAAGATGATATTACTTGGCAAAACCTCAGCATCGACGGCAAGACCATTGGTTTCGTTGGCTTCGAAATTCCCAAGCGATTGAAATCACAATCGGAGCTGCATTTTTTACGCAATCAAACCAACAATTTTGTTGTCATTGGCTTATTAGCGTTAATTGCCTCTGCGGCCTTTGCATTTCCGTTGGCTGCCATTTTGGTAAAACCTGTTCAAAAACTGCAAAGAGCAACTGCGCGATTAATCGATGGCAAATACGACGCGCGTGTAGAAATTCGCGGCCAAGATGAAATCGCCACACTTGGAAAATATTTTAACGAGTTAGCGCAAACCCTAGAGGCAAATCGGGAACAACGTAAACGCTGGGTGGCCGATATTTCCCACGAATTAAGAACTCCGGTTACATTTTTAAAAGGCCAAATTGAAGCCTTTATCGACGGCATTCGCAAGCCGAATAAAGACAATCTAGAAGCGCTCAATACCCATATTAATCAGCTCACACAATTAATTAACGATTTGTACCAGCTTTCTGTCTCCGAGCTGGGCGCATTAAATTATCAAAAACACGAGACCGATTTAAAAGCCTTGGTTGATCAAGTTCGAACGACGGTTGAACCCGCCTTTATAGAAAAAGGACTTAATTTGCGTTTTAGCAGTAACGTCGACCGCGTTTCAATGTTGATTGATCGCCAACGTTTCGAGCAACTGTTGCTAAATCTTTTGAATAACAGTTTGAACTATACCGACACACCCGGACAAGTTGAGCTATTACTGGAAAGGAATGGTCGAAAAGTCATGCTGGTTATCCAAGACAGTGCTCCAAGTGTTGACGCCATCCATTTGGGTAAATTATTCGATCCACTTTATCGAGCAGAGAATTCTCGCAATCGAAATTCAGGCGGTGCAGGCATTGGTCTGGCCATTGTGAAAAATATTGTTACTGCTCACGACGGTACGATCAAAGCTGAAGTAAGCCCGCTTGGCGGTTTAAAAATTATCATTGAAATACCTTCTACTCCTGGCCAGTAATTTATGGATGAGATAAACGCGCAACATATTTTAATTGTGGAAGACGAAAAAAGTTTGTCTGGTCTTTTGCAAGACTATTTTAAAGCCTCTGGATTTAATACTCATACAATTGCGCGAGGCGATGAAGTATTAGCATGGCTTGAACACAACAAAACCAATGCGGTTATTCTTGATTTAATGTTACCAGGCCTTGATGGTTTGGAAGTTTGCAAACGCATTCGCGCCAAGAGTCAATTGCCTATTTTAATAACCACCGCGAAAATTGAAGAAATTGATCGTCTATTAGGATTAGAACTGGGCGCAGATGATTATATCTGCAAGCCTTACAGCCCAAGAGAAGTTGTTGCACGAGTAAAAACCGTTTTACGCAGAACCAATCCAGACGCAAATACACAGAGCAAACCTGCAAACATTGAATTATTAACCGATCGTTGTCGAGTTCGCATTAAAGATCAAGAGATCGATTTAACGGCCACAGAGTTGGCGTTGCTTAAATTATTAATGCAAAGCCCTGGAAGAATTTATTCGCGCAACCAGATTATGGATAACATCTATTCCGATTATCGAATTGTTAGCGAAAGAACTATCGACAGTCATATTAAAAAATTACGCAAAAAACTCGATCAAGCCAACCCCGATCACAGCTATGTTCATTCGGTTTATGGTCTAGGTTATAAATTTGAACCCGATGGCGAATAGTGAACTCAGTGACAACAATTTGTGCTGAGATCAATCAGAAGAATAAGTATTTAGCAAAACACTAGATTTTTATCAGTTTGCTAATCTGGAAACAAAAACGGCGACTGAAAAGTCGCCGTTTTAGCAAAAAATAGTTCGCCAATTATTTGCTGGGTTTTGCTAAAACCATTTCGATTTCAACCAACATGCCAGGGCCACCAGCTAATCCAGCAATTTGAATAGCAGAGCGTGCAGGAAGGTTTGGCTGTTCTTTAGTGCCAAAGAATTGAGTGTAGGCTTTCATAAAACCTTGGAAATCCATTTTGCCGTCCATCTCTGGATCACCCACTAAAAACACGGTGAGTTTTACAGCATCGCCAAAACCTAAACCTAAATCAGCGAGTGATTGCTCGAATTTACCGAAAACACTCATCGCTTGAGTATAGGTATCACCGTAATATTCACGACTGCCTTTTTCAGCGTCTGGCTTTGCCGCAGCGGGTACTTGACCACTGTGATAAATCAATGTGGTATCAGCGGTGACTTCTACCGCACGTGCAATGGGAAAAGTGCTGTTGTTTGGTAACGGATGACGAGTGACTTCCGCCGAGCTTAATTGCGCAAACGACAACAGTGCCGCAGAAAGTACTAGAGTCTTCTTAAGGTTCATAGAATAGATTCCTACATTATTGAATTTATAAGGTGGAAATGTACGCAACAATATTATCGATATCGTGTTCGCCACTAAGTCCTTTTGCTGCTTGTGCCATTGACGCCCCTTTTGAATCTTCGGGATGGCTACCGCGAATACCGTCTCGATAGTTAATTAATTGCTGCTTTAAATACCAATCATTTTGGATTGCCAAACTTGGCGCTCCCAGCAATTTATTGCCATCGGCTTTGCCGCCATGACAAGCCTTGCATGCAGAATAAAGCTTTTCGCCAGCTTCAACATCTCCGGTAACCGTAGCGCTGGTAGATGTTGGCACTGGTAACGATGCAACAAATTTTGCGGCTGCACTGATTTCTTTTTCAGACATTCCCGCTGCAACGGGATACATTTCGGTGCCCGGTACGTCTTGCGGATGTTTACCACGCCATTCTTTTTTAAAGCTAGTGAGCTGTTTACTCACATACCAAGATTGCAAGCCTGCAATTGCTGGAGCCTTGGTGCTACTGTTACCACGCAACATGGTACCGTGACAGACCGTACAAACTTGATACTGTTCAGGAATAACTTCTAATTTTTCTGCGCCTGCCATTGTCGATGCCGCTACCAATACCGCGCCAGATACTAATTTCATTACAAACTTCATTGAATCGACTCTCTTAAGCGTTTAGTTCGGTAACCAAATTACTGAAATGCGCTAGGGCATTGTGTGCAGAGGCCAAGGCGCCCTCTTGCCAACCAGAATGTCGAGACACCTGATCACCAATCATAAAGTGGCGACCAACTGGCTTGCCCAAAATGGCTAATACCTCGTCTTCTTTACCTTCAGGTAAGCGCGCGCTGCATCCCATCATGTGATTCATTCGTGCCCACATAACGCTTGCACCGGCTTCAATGTAGCTGGAGTAATTTTTATGGATCTTGTCACCAGCTGCGGCTGCCATAGACAAACGATCTTCTAGATCCATGGCTTCGATTTCCATGGCCTCAGAATCTACCCAAGAGTAAGCACCCAGCATCACACCTTTTTCGGTATTGATATCGTGCGACGGATACCAAAGCTGGCGAACTTTTTGGTTGGTGTAGCTGATCCCACCGTAAATGCCTTCATCTTCCCAGAAACGTTTCTTCATTTGGAAAGCAATCTTAAACAAATGACCTCGACCAATACTGCCTAGAGCCTGCGCGTATTCAGACGGCAAATTGTTGTCGATACCATTCATGAGGTGAGCAGGAATATTATTGAAACAATAATCGGCTTCTAAGGTTTTAATTTGGCCTTCATGTTGGAAGCTAATTTTTACGCCGCTATCGGTAGTCTGCACAGACTGTACTTGCGCTTTCAATAAAATTGGCGATTTGATGGCTCGTTTGAAACCTTCCACTACTTGATCCATACCGCCAATGGGCTCCATAACAGGTGCCGCCCAATCATAGGGCTCACTCGCCATAACAGCCGAGCGCCACGTCTCAGATTGGAGCATTTCTTTGAAGTCTAAAACATCGTTGGTTTCAACATGTTCAAGCATTCGATCGCGCTTAGAACCTGCACGTTCGGTGCCTTGATAAATGCCGGTATCCGCTAGATCACCGTACATTTTTGAAAAGCCAGAAAGGCGTTCTATGTCTTCTTTTGATAATTCTTTGTCGAACGCACCTGCTTTAACGCCTTTTTCAACGAGCTCTGACATAAAGCCGCGAGTATCGGAAATAATTTGCCCAATACGAATAGGCTTACCGCCAAAGGCGTTGGTGTCGTGGCAGTAGGCCAAACGGCTTTCGTTGGCACGAACATGAAGAGGCACACCCAGTGTTTTACAGTAACCTAAAAGGCGTCGGTGATGCCCAGGAATCCTGGCGGGACCGGTGTTGAAATACAGATTAGGGTCTTTATCAAACTTACAGTAATTAGGACGACCCAATTCATCAATAAGATCGCCGGAACGAAGCGTTAAATTACGACCGCCAACACGGTGAGAGGCGTCTAAAATTGTGCACTCATAACCGGCTTTTTCGAGTTCGTAGGCACAACATAAACCCGCAATACCGCCGCCCAAAATCAATACTTTCTTTTTATTCCCGGTAGCCGGTTTTAAATTAAGTGGCGCGCCTTGCGCAGGAGCAGCCACCAAGCCAAGCGCATACGCCGTGTTATAAACTGCCGTAGTGCCGCCAATTGATGCCATCAAAAGCAGTAATTTCCGCCGAGACAAGTTTTTCATACTACCGCTACCTATCCATTTACTTACGATTATTCTGAGCGCGGTCTCAAGCAAATAACAGTCCGCATAAATTATGAATGACTGCGACAAAGCACCGCAGCCTTAAAATTAATTAACCTTGTGTAAAATTAAGTAATTATTCGAAAATTCATTGGGTGATTTAAACTAACTGTTTTTTAAGATTGCGTTTTTCTAGCCAATAAATACTTAAAAATTGCTGTATTTTAAAGCGATTACGGATTTTACCGCTGTCAAAATAATCAATTTTTTGGATTGCTAACTACAAACATTTAAAGCATTTATTTTTTACTAACTGCGCAACAAAAACAGTGTGTTTACAAATAGCACCGGAATTTTTACTGCTCGAATACAGTTATACTGTAAAGCTAGACGAACAGTACCCATCTTTCATGCTAATTTCTTGTGCATTTATCCAAAAGCTGTGAATTTCTCGTGTGCAAAAAAATCGCGTAACCGCTCATGACACTTTTTTATAGATGAAGGCAGATTGCACATTGTGTCCATATTTAGTCCTCATTTGTTCTTGATACTGCATCCTACAACTTAAGAGCAAATCCATGAGGAACCTACTATGAAAACATCGCTTAAAGTTCTAGTTGCTTCTGTAACCATCGCTATGACCGCAACGGTTTTTGCCAGCGGAAAAGATCATTTCTTCAAAAAACCAATGGGTGAAGAATTCACCGCGGAAAGACAAGCCCTAGTGGATGGTCTAGCCGTTGATGATTCAACCAAAACGGCATTGAAGACGCTTATTGAAAACCATGACCAACAGTTCTCTACGTTAATGACGGAACATCATGCGGCCATGAAAAATCTTCGTAATCAATACGACGCCGATTTAGATGCACTATTGACCGAAGAGCAAAAAGACCAGTTTCAACAAGCCATGCATGAATTGAAACGCGAAAAAATGCACGAATTCCGCAAGTCTCATCACAAGTTTAAGCGCGGTGAGGACGAAGAAGGTGAGTATTCTGAAGAGCGTTAATCGCTCACTATTTTAGAGTTGCACGGCGTATTAGATCTGGATAGCAACATATTAGAAACAAGGGCTATCCAGCTCTACCAGCGATGGCCGGGCATTTAATCTAAATTCACATTTGATCCCAAAACTTAGTGTCTTTTCATTACACACTGCGACATTCGTCGAAGGGATTCATACACGTTTAAATGTCGCAGACTTTTTCTTCTGAGATAGCATTTGGCAAACAGACTTTGATCGATTTATCGCGCATTTTCGGCTAAACTTCCGGCGTTGATACCGTCAGTTTGGAAAATTTCATGTCCTTAGACACAGATACAAAAAAACAATACCGTAGTATTGGTCACTCATTAAAACCGGTTGTTATTATTGCTGGAAACGGCATCAGTGAAGGTGTTCTTGATGAACTCTTTCGCGCACTTCGCGACCACGAATTGATTAAGGTGAAAATTGCCATTGAAGACCGAGAGGTTCGCAAGGCCGTCGCCCAAGAAATCATTGCACAAACCTCTGCTGAAATTGTGCAAGAAATTGGCAAGGTTGTGCTGTTGTTCAAAAAAGCCAGCAAACCGAATCCAAAACTAACCAATTTACGTTTCAAAGTTCAGTAGACTTAAAGATCTCTCTCAAGAGACAGCAAAAAATTCGGATTTGAAAATTTGCAATCTGAATAAGTTTGCAACGCGGTTATGAGTTAAATAGCCTAAAACAAAAAAACCAGCTAAACGCTGGTTTTTTTAGGTCACATACAATTATTTATATATAACGTACGTCTTCAATTTCGTATTCAACGACACCACCAGGTGTGCGAATGGCAACGATATCGCCAACCTCTTTACCAATTAAACCACGCGCAATGGGTGAATTTACCGAAATCTTATTCGCTTTTACGTCGGCTTCGTCGTCACCAACAATTTTATAGGTTGTTACTGCGTCGTTATCGGTATTGATGATGTCTACCGTTACACCAAAAATTACTTTATCGCTTGCTGGTAGCTTGCTGATATCAATAATTTGCGCGTTACTTAATTTCGCTTCGATTTCTTGAATACGACCTTCACAAAAACCTTGCTGTTCGCGAGCGGCATGATATTCGGCATTTTCTTTTAAATCACCGTGTTCACGCGCTTCTGCGATTGCAGCAACAATTCGTGGACGGTCAACTTTCTTTAACTGCTCAAGCTCGACTTCGAGGGCTTTTGCACCCTCGACAGTCATTGGAATTTTAATCATTGTTTTCCTTGCAAATAATTCTGTGTGAAATTTAGGTTACACCCAATAGCCACTTATATTTGTGCGTGGAGATCCTGAAGGCGGCGAACAACGGTTTCACGTGTGTTACGCAACGCATTACATACGGCCAAAGCTCCCGCTAAGGTCGTGGTGTAATACACCGAATGAGCCTCAGCGTTGCGGCGTATATCGGCCGAATCACGGATGGCTTGTTTACCTTCGGTGGTATTCACAATCAGATCTATTTCGTCGTTTTTAATAAGATCAACAATGTTAGGGCGCGCTTGATTAACCTTATTAACTTTGGTTACCTCTAAGCCCTCTGCTTCAATTAAGCTTGCAGTTCCGGGCGTAGCAACCAATTTAAAACCAAGCTCAGACAGCTCTTTAGCAACCTGTGCAATTCTTGGTTTGTCGAAATCACGCACACTCAAAAATGCGGTACCGCTGCTTGGAATGGCATCGCCAGCGCCCTTTTGCGCTTTTGCGTAGGCTTCAGCGAAGGTATCACCCACACCCATAACTTCACCGGTGGATTTCATTTCTGGACCCAAGATTGGGTCTACCGCCGGGAATTTGTTGAAGGGGAATACCGCTTCTTTAACGCTGTAATACGGAGGAATAATTTCCTCGGTAAAACCTTGCGATTCCAAACTTTGGCCCGCCTGACAACGAGCGGCAACCTTCGCTAACGAAACACCAATACACTTAGAAACAAACGGTACGGTTCTAGACGCGCGAGGGTTCACCTCGATGACATAAATCTCACCACCTTGATACGCAAGCTGCACGTTCATCAAACCAACAACGCCCAACTCTAGCGCCATGCGACGAACCTGTTCGCGCATTTGATCTTGTACATCGCTTGGCAATGAATAAGGTGGCAATGAGCACGCAGAATCACCGGAGTGAACGCCGCATTGCTCAATGTGCTGCATAATGGCTCCAATAACGACGACTTCGCCATCAGATACCGCATCGATATCTACTTCAATGGCTGCATTTAAGAAGTGATCTAAGAGTACTGGCGCATCATCGGAAACCTGCACCGCTTCGCGCATGTAGGTTTTCAGTTCGGATTCTTTGTAAACAATTTCCATCGCACGTCCGCCCAACACGTAAGAAGGGCGAACCACCAACGGATAACCCACAGCGTCTGCTTTGCGCAATGCTTCATCAAGAGTGCGCACAATTGCGTTGGAGGGCTGTTTTAAGCCTAAACGTTCGATCATTTGTTGGAATCGCTCACGATCTTCGGCGCGATCGATGGCCTCTGGTGGCGTACCGATAATAGGTACACCTTCCGCTTCAAGTGCGCAGGCTAACTTCAACGGTGTTTGACCACCAAACTGAACGATAACGCCTTTTGGCTTCTCTTTGTGAACGATTTCGAGAACATCTTCCAAAGTCACCGGCTCGAAATACAAGCGATCAGAAGTGTCGTAATCGGTAGAAACGGTTTCTGGATTACAGTTAACCATAATGGTTTCGTAACCATCATCGCGCATGGCCAGAGCTGCGTGAACACAACAATAGTCAAATTCGATACCCTGACCAATGCGGTTTGGACCGCCCCCAAGAACCATGATCTTGTCACGATCACTTGGGTTCGATTCACACTCTTCTTCGTAGGTGGAATACATGTAAGCGGTAGAAGTACTGAACTCGGCCGCGCAGGTATCAACACGTTTGTAGGTTGGCATTACGCCCAATTTACGACGTTGACCACGAATGGCTTTTTCGGTGACGCCAAGCAATCCTGCCAAACGTTTATCGGAGAAACCTTTACGCTTTAAATAAAGCATGGCTTGGACGTCGATTTCCGCAAAAGGCTTGCTGGCAAGCTGCGCTTCAATTTGTACTAATTCTTCGATTTGCACCAAGAACCAAGGATCAATCTTAGATGCTTGATAAACCTCATCAACACTCATGCCCGCACGGAAGGCATCAGCCACTACCCAAATTCGGTTTGCGCCCGGTGAACTTAAATCACGGTTGATTTGCTCTTGCGCGTCATCGGCTTCTAAATCGACACGCGGCTCAAACCCCGCTGAACCAACTTCAAGACCGCGTAAGGCTTTTTGTAAAGATTCTTGGAAGGTACGACCAATCGCCATAACCTCACCCACAGACTTCATCTGAGTGGTTAAACGTGCGTCGGCCTCGCCAAATTTCTCGAAGGTAAAACGTGGAATCTTAGTAACAACATAATCAATAGAAGGCTCGAACGATGCTGGAGTCGCGCCGCCGGTGATGTCGTTTTTCAACTCGTCTAGGGTGTAACCCACCGCCAATTTAGCGGCGATCTTAGCGATTGGGAAACCGGTCGCCTTAGACGCCAGTGCTGAAGATCGAGATACACGAGGGTTCATCTCGATAACCACCAAGCGGCCGTTTTCTGGGTTCACCGCAAACTGAACGTTAGAGCCGCCGGTTTCAACACCAATCTCACGCAGTACCGCCAGAGAGGCGTCACGCATGATTTGTAATTCTTTGTCGGTCAGGGTTTGCGCGGGTGCTACAGTAATGGAGTCACCGGTGTGCACACCCATTGGATCGAAGTTTTCGATGGAGCAAACGATAATGCAGTTGTCGTTCTTATCACGCACAACTTCCATTTCATATTCTTTCCAACCGAGCAATGATTCATCGATCAAAAGCTCGTTGGTGGGCGATAGGTCCAGACCACGCACACAAATCTGCTCGAACTCTTCCCAGTTGTAAGCGATACCGCCGCCGGAACCACCCATGGTGAAAGACGGGCGAATAATCACCGGAAAGCCTAAGCGCTTTGGTACGTGCATGGCTTCTTCTAAGGTGTGCACAATCTCTGCTTTTGCGCACTCCAAACCAATGCGCTTCATGGCTTGGTCGAATAGATTGCGGTCTTCGGCCTTATGAATGGCTTCGTAGTTAGCGCCAATGAGCTCCACGCCGAACTCTTTCAGTACGCCGTTTTCATGTAGATCTAGCGCACAGTTCAACGCAGTTTGGCCACCCATGGTTGGCAGAATCGCATCTGGGCGCTCTTTTTCAACGATTTTCGCAACCGTCTGCCACTCAATCGGCTCAATATAGGTGGCGTCGGCCATGGATGGATCGGTCATGATGGTCGCAGGATTAGAGTTGACCAAAATAACGCGGTAGCCTTCTTCACGCAGCGCTTTACAGGCTTGAGCACCGGAATAGTCAAATTCACAGGCCTGACCGATTACGATAGGTCCGGCACCAATGATGAGAATACTTTGGAGGTCTGATCTTTTTGGCATGGCAAACGTCTTGTGTCTCTTAGCGCCGCCCACAAAGTGGGCAGCTTGGAATTCTAGTCTCAGAAAATACAAGCAGACTCATTGTCTACTTAGCTCAAGTCTTGGCAGTCTATGCCTCAACCCTTTGCAGCGTTCATCTTGTCGATGAACTGATCGAACAACGGTGCTAAATCGTGTGGGCCTGGACTGGCTTCTGGATGACCCTGGAAACTGAATGCGGGAAATTCAGTGCTGGCAATACCCTGTAAAGTGCCATCGAATAACGACTTATGCGTTACCGTCACATTGGCGGGCAAACTGGACTCGTCCACAGCAAAACCATGGTTTTGCGAGGTAATCATCACGCGCCCAGTTTTTAGATCTTGAACTGGATGGTTACCGCCGTGGTGGCCGAATTTCATTTTTACGGTTTTAGCGCCGCAGGCAAGACCTAATAATTGATGGCCTAAACAAATACCAAAAATTGGAACATTTTTGGTCAATAAGGTTTTGATCGCTTCAATGGCGTAATCGCAGGGTTCTGGATCACCGGGGCCGTTGGAAAGAAAAATGCCGTCTGGATTTAAGGCCAACACATCTTCAGCAGAAGTTTTGGCAGGCACTACGGTGATATCACAACCGCGCTCTGCCAACATGCGCAGAATATTGCGCTTCACACCAAAATCGTAGGCAACAACTTTAAAGGTCGATTCTGTATTTTGGTTGTGTCCTTCACCGAGAGTCCACACACCTTCACGCCACGGATAAGCGTTCTTGGTGGTGACTTCTTTTGCCAAATCCATTCCTTTAAGACCGGCAAATTCACGCGCTTGCGCTAAAGCGTGGTCTGCATCGATATCACCAGCCATTAAGCAGCCATTTTGGGCGCCTTTGTCGCGTAAAATACGGGTAAGTCTGCGAGTATCTATATCACAAATACCAAGAATATTACGTTCTTTTAGGTAGGTATCGAGGTTGGTTTGGTTTCGAAAATTGCTAGCCAACAAGGGCAAGTCACGAATCACTAAACCAGAACACCAAATCTGCTCACACTCTTCGTCTTCACTGTTGGTACCCACGTTGCCGATGTGTGGATAAGTCAAAGTGACAATTTGGCGAGCATAGGATGGATCAGTAAGAATCTCTTGATATCCAGTAATCGAAGTGTTGAAAACCACTTCCCCTACAGAAACACCTTCTGCACCGATGGATCTACCACGAAAAATACTGCCATCTTCGAGAACAAGAAGGGCGGGTTTTAATTCCCCAAAAAACAAAGCTGCCTCCTAACTTACTGATCTGTATTGAAGCCTGTTAAACATGGTGCCACCAATACAGAATTAGCACCGCGTATTTCTCTCATGTGCAATGGTCTAAACAGCTTTGTAACAACCGTTTATTTACCAAAATTTTAGATGTCTATTTTTTTGCCGAGCAATACCGCCACGCAAAAGCACGGTGATCGCAAAATGTCTGGGAAATCTTAGCTGGAAGTTGATGCCGTTGCCTCAGGTCCCATTGTGCTGCACAAACTGGAGTTTCGCAGAATGTGAAAAGCACTTACAAAAAAGCGAGATAAAGCCATTTGCTCCACCTCGCTTTTGATATTCAGGGCGATATCACTTCAACTAACCTTTAAGCTGCCAACTTTTACTGACTCCAGCTTATCAACCGTGTTTTGAAGGAGTTTGTTGGAGGTATTTCTACCTAAATTCGTTAACTCCAGCATTCAATAACAACTTTTTGATAAGCGATACACTCACGGTAACAAGCCACAGCATTCAACGCATCTCAATTAACGGCGCATTTTATTGAATCACCCGCGGGTTGTCCATGTTAGTGGACGGCTATTTTTTGACTTACTGTGCTAATTTTACGTAAAACGTAAATTCAAACACTAAATTCGAAACTGTTGAACGATCTTAGTCATGCTTGAAGACAAGCTGGCCAATTCCGCCGAACTTTCCGAAATTTGTCGCGCACCACCCGCCGCCGACTTAATCACTGAAGATATATTTTGCATATTGGATTCAATTTCGCGCGTTGCGGCACTTTGTTCTTCTGCGGCACTGGCGACCTGCTCGGTCTTCGATTTGATAGAACTAACCCCGGCGGTAATGGCTTCCAGTGAACGTCCGGCGGCGTCGGCCTGTGAAACAGATTCCTTCGCCTGGTTAGTACCCTTGCTCATCATAGAAACCGCTTCACGGGCTCCTGTTTGCAAGCGTTCAATCATTTCTTGAATTTCTTGGGTAGAACTTTGTGTGCGTGATGCTAAGGTTCTGACCTCATCGGCTACAACGGCAAAACCTCGTCCTTGCTCACCAGCGCGGGCTGCCTCGATGGCCGCGTTTAGTGCCAAAAGATTGGTCTGCTCGGCAATACCACGAATAACATCAAGTACTGAACCTATGTTATCGGTCTCTTGACGCAGCCGATCAATCACATCGGAAGCGTTGTTAATATCACTGGCAAGACTTTCAATTTGGCGCATGGCGTTAAATACCACTTGCCGACCATTTGAAGCTTCTCTATCGGCCTGTTCAGCATTTTCGGCAGTCTCAGCCACATTTTGCGAAACGTCGGCGACTACGCTAGCCATTTCTCGAATGGCATTTGCCACCTGTTGCACTTCAGATTGCTGACGCCCAACACCGCGTTCAGTTTCTGCGGTAGAGCTCATTAACATTTGCGAAGCTGACTCTAATCGGTTTGCGGTAGACGAAAAATCGCTAACGATACTGTGAATACGCTGGATAAAAATATTAAACCAATGACCAATTTCACCAATCTGATCGTTGGAATTAATCTCAATGCGTTTAGTAAGATCACCTTGCCCCTCGGCCATATCACGCAAGGCATCAACCACCTGAGAGAGAGTCCCTGCCACCGAGTTACTGACAAACATCGCCACACCCACGGAAATTGCAGCGATTACCGCCACCAAGATAAAACCTTGAGCAACTGACTCAGACAACAACTCTCCTAACTCAGAATGATCGAAAGCAACATACAGGCTGCCAACGATATTGCCGCCATTCAAGATCGATCGATTAATCACATACTCGCTATTACGCTGGAACACACCAAGCTCGTTGGACGCGCCCGGAGGCATTTGCGCACCGAACCCATTCTTAGTTGACCAGTGGACCGGCTTACCAGAGGTATCGTATAAAACCACCGCGTTAACCGTTGGACTATTTGTCGCAGCAACGAATTCCTGTTTAATACCGTCAATGTCTCCTTCAGCTACCTCAAGAGAGAGTGCATCATTCAATATTTCGAATAAAGACTCACTGTCGGAAATAATCGCTTTTTCCAACACAGCATTATGAGACTGAACTTGTAACCACGCGGAGACAATGACTGCGAGCACGCTGGTGAGTGTAATACCAAGAGTGATTTTTAATTTTAGTGAGAGATTTCCCATATAACGATGCGCCTCTAACATGCCAAATACTCAAGAAATTTATCTTGAGTTCTAATCAAGCAATACAAGTAACTGGTTTATGCAATATGTATCGCCTACAAACGTAATTACTTGAGTGATTGCACACTTTAGATTAGTCGTGAAATAGAGAATCTCAAAAATTCCATGACAGAAATTTGAGTGGCCAAGAAAACTTTAGGAAACCCTGATTAACACGCTGATGATTTAATCAGAGCACAGAAATAGAAAACTCGATGGCCAATTTCTTCACCATTTCAATCACTTAATGTTCTTGAAATTAGCGACGCTTCCTTAGATTGGTAAAAACCCTGGTTTAATTAAAGTTTTCTCTCATTAAAAATTTGATGAGTTATTTACTGGGATCAGACAGACATCGACGATTTAAAAACGATGATTAAAGCAAGTTCTGCCAATTTAAAGGCTTAAACGCGGTTACATCGGTGTTGAAGTCACTTTTCAGTTAGAGATATAAAACAGCTAGCGACAAACAAAATGAAGAGTAAAAAATATAAAAAGAATCTAAGAAAAAAATCGAGCGCATAAAGCAAAGCACTTATTACTAAAAAAACTTATTGCTAAAAATAAGTACTTTGCCAAATTACAAATGATTCTTGTCTAGGAACTTCTGATTAACTCATCCATAACTTAATCAGAAGACAGAAATGGATCATACAACTTCCAGCTTCTTAACAATTTCTATTGTTGACAGCCTTTGAAATGAACAGCTCATCCTTGAGTAACAGGAGACTCTAAATTAATTGGAGGATTAATTAGAGTTTCTTATGCCTAAAACATCCTGCATGTTGTAAAGACCTGGAGGTTGCTTGGCAAGCCAAACAGCCGCTCGTACGGCGCCGTGCGCAAACGCCATTCGGCTCGATGCCTTATGCGTAATTTCAACACGTTCACCATCGGCCAAAAACATGACGGTGTGATCACCAATAATGTCGCCACCACGAATGGTCGAAAAACCGATGGTATCTTTTCGTCTAGCTCCGGTAATACCTTCACGGGCAAATACCGCGAACTCGCTAAACTCTAAATTACGCGCTTTGGCGACTACTTGCCCCATAGCCAACGCCGTTCCCGAAGGCGCATCTACCTTGTGGCGGTGATGGGCTTCGACTATTTCGATATCAATGTCTTCGCCCATCGACTTAGAAGCCATTTCTAGCAACTTCAGCGTAATATTGAGTCCGGTACTGTAGTTGGCCGACAAGCAAATAGGCGCTCTCGTGGAAAGCTCTTTTAATACTTCGCGATCGGCATCACTAAATCCGGTAGTACCAATCACCATGGCTTTACCAAGATCGGCACAAACTTCTGCATTGGCAATGGTGGCGCTTGGCGTGGAGAAATCAATTAAGGCATTGGCTCTGCCCATGACCGAAATCAGCTCGCTCAACAGAGGTACACCCAACCGACCCAAACCGGCTATTTCACCTGCATCTTTGCCCATATCCGATGAACCCGGACGAACAATTGCGGCGGACAAATTAACGGTTTTGTCTGAATGTACAGCCTGTACCAGCATTTTACCCATGCGCCCGGTTGCACCGGTAATTGCGATATTTGTTGTCATAAACCCTCCGCGTACTTACAGCTTCATATCGCCGAAGAAATTTTTCATTCCTTCAAACCAGCTACTTTGTTTTGGGCTGTGTTTGTCGCCTTCGACTAGGCCCTGAAACTCACGCAGTAGCTCTTTTTGTTTGCTCGAAAGGTTTACGGGGGTTTCAACCAACACTCGGCACATCAAATCTCCGGTTGCACCACCGCGCACCGGAACAACACCTTTGCCACGCAAACGGAATAATTTTCCGGTTTGAGTACCTTCGGGTATCTTCAATTTTACGCGCCCATCCAGAGTAGGAACTTCAATCTCACCACCCAATGCCGCATCCACAAAACCAATCGGTACTTCACAGTATAGATTGTTTCCTTCACGCTCGAAGATTGGATGTTGGCGAATCGACATTTGTACGTACAAATCACCGGATGGACCACCATCAGCGCCCGCTTCGCCTTCACCAGCGAGACGAATTCGATCGCCAGAATCAACGCCAGCAGGCACTTTTACCGAGAGAGTTTTGGTTTCTTCAACGCGTCCCTGACCGTGACAGCTATTACAAGGATCTGAAATGATTTTGCCGCTGCCGCGACAGTTCGGACAGGTTTGCTGAACCGAGAAAAAGCCTTGCTGCATTCTCACCTGACCATGACCACCACAGGTGGTACAGGTTTTGGGCGAAGAACCTTTTTTGGCACCGGAACCATCACAAGTACTACAAGAAACCAAAGTTGGCACTTTGATCTTCACCGTAGTACCGCGCACGGCATCTTCCAAATCGAGATCTAGGGTATAGCGAAGGTCTGAGCCTCGCGCTGGACCTCCACGACCACCGCGCCCGCCACCAAAGATATCGCCAAAAACATCGCCAAAGATGTCACTGAAGTTACTGTAACCACCACCGGCGCCGCCAGCGCTGTTATCCACACCGGCGTGTCCGTATTGATCGTAAGCAGCACGTTTTTGCGCATCCGAAAGCACTTCGTATGCTTCGGAAGCTTCTTTGAACTTGTCTTCAGCAGCAGCGTCGTCGGGATTGCGGTCCGGGTGGTATTTCATTGCCACGCGGCGGTAAGCTTTTTTCAGATCTTTTTCAGAGACGCTTTTGTCTACGCCAAGAATTTCGTAATAATCACGTTTAGACATGGAGTTTGTATTCTGCGTGGTGTTTGGGTTGGTAGATACCTCAGCAACCAGTGATCTCACTCAGATTACGTCGTTGAGGCGCTAAATATTAGGTTCTATCAGAACCTATCAAAACCAACGATTAGCATAGGCTGGCTTTGAGTAAAAAATAGAGGTCTTTTACAAACACCAAACGCGGGCATGCCCGCGTTGGTGAATAACTGCTGCGTCGAAGTTGGCTGTCGCCAAACGACTTACTTTTTGTCGTCTTTAACTTCTTCGAACTCAGCGTCAACAACGCCATCGTCGGCTTTGTTGTCAGTGGTGCCAGAACCTGCCTGGCCACCCTGCTGCGCCGTCTGCTCTGCGTACATTTTTTGTGCAAGAGAACCAGAGGCCTCGGTAAGCTTGGCCGTCGCTGCTTCCATTGCCGCTTTGTCATCACCTTTAACTGCGGTTTCTGCTTCAGCGAT
Organism: Sessilibacter sp. MAH3; assembly: GCF_054658275.1. NCBI lineage: Bacteria > Pseudomonadati > Pseudomonadota > Gammaproteobacteria > Cellvibrionales > Cellvibrionaceae > Sessilibacter > Sessilibacter sp. MAH3. The sequence goes on from NZ_BAAGIE010000024.1 coordinate 60,390, forward strand.
GGCTGCTTCGATGGCAGATTTTTCGTCTGCGGTCGCTTTATCACCGGCTTCGGTCAAAGTCTTACGCGTTGCACTGATCAAACCATCCAATTGGTTGCGAGCGGTGACCAAAGCTTCGAAGGCTTTATCAGCTTCGGCGTTAGCTTCAGCGTCGCGTACCATTTTTTCGATTTCATCATCACTCAAGCCAGAAGACGCTTTAATAACGATCGATTGTTCTTTACCGGTCGCCTTGTCTTTCGCGCTTACGTTCAAAATACCGTTAGCGTCGATGTCGAAGGTTACTTCGATTTGCGGCATACCACGTGGCGCTGGCGGAATGTCGGCCAAATCAAAACGACCCAACGATTTGTTTTGTGCCGCTTGTTTACGCTCACCTTGAACGACGTGAATGGTTACCGCAGTTTGGTTGTCGTCAGCGGTTGAGAACACTTGTGATTTCTTAGTTGGAATCGTGGTGTTTTTCTCAATCAATGGCGTAGCAACGCCACCCATGGTTTCAATACCAAGAGTCAATGGAGTTACGTCAAGCAACAATACGTCTTTAACTTCACCGGACAGTACCGCACCTTGAATTGCCGCACCCATTGCAACAGCTTCGTCTGGGTTCACGTCACGACGCGCTTCTTTACCAAAGAACTCTGCAACTTTCGCTTGCACCAAAGGCATACGAGTTTGACCACCGACCAAAATAACGTCGTCAATCTGAGAAGTTGAAAGGTCTGCGTCTTCAAGCGCTTGTTTCACTGGCGCAAGAGAATTAATCACAAGATCTTCTACCAAAGACTCAAGCTTGGCGCGAGTCAACTTAACCACCAAGTGCTTTGGACCGGTCGCATCAGCAGTGATGTACGGTAGGTTCACTTCGGTTTGTTGGCTTGAAGACAATTCGATCTTAGCTTTCTCAGCCGCTTCTTTTAAACGCTGTAACGCTAGTGGATCGTTGTGTAGATCGATACCGTTAGACTTTTTGAATTCTGCGGCCAAATATTCGATCAAGCGTAGGTCGAAGTCTTCACCACCCAAGAAAGTATCACCGTTGGTCGCCAATACTTCGAATTGGTGCTCGCCGTCTACGTCGGCAATTTCAATGATCGAAATATCGAAGGTACCACCACCCAAGTCGTAAACCGCAATGGTGCGATCGCCTTTGGCTTTATCCATACCGTAAGCAAGTGCTGCTGCGGTTGGTTCGTTGATGATACGTTTTACTTCAAGACCCGCAATTTTACCGGCGTCTTTAGTTGCTTGACGTTGGCTATCGTTGAAGTAAGCAGGAACGGTAATTACCGCTTCTGTTACAGGCTCACCCAAATAATCTTCGGCCGTTTTTTTCATTTTTTTCAAAACTTCAGCCGAAATTTGTGGTGGTGCTTTTTTGTCGCCTTTGGCTTCAACCCATGCGTCGCCGTTATCGGCAGCAACGATTTTGTAAGGCACCATAGAAATATCTTTTTGCACTACGCCATCGGTAAATTTACGACCGATTAAACGTTTTACCGCAAACAAGGTATTGGTTGGGTTGGTTACAGCTTGGCGCTTAGCGCTTTGTCCTACTAAAACTTCATTGTCGTCGGTGAATGCAACAATTGATGGCGTGGTGCGATCACCTTCGGAGTTTTCAATTACTTTAGCTTTGTCACCTTCAAGCACACTCACACAAGAGTTGGTTGTACCCAGGTCGATACCAATAATTTTGGCCATCTGTTATCTCCAAAAAATTTTTTACTTTAACTTTTACAGTATTTGTTCGTTGAGCTTGTGTTGGCGCTCGGGCATTTTTGCTTGTTGTCTATATTGGCGCGGGCAAATTTATTTCAAGACTAAAAACGCTAAGAAATTTGTGTTTATTTCTAAAGATTTACGCTTTAGAAACAACAACCATCGCCGGGCGCACCAAGCGGCCATGCAAGGTGTAGCCCTTTTGGAACACATTAATTACGGTGTTTGGCTCTACGTCTGGGTTTTCAACCATCGCCATGGCTTGGTGAAGGTTTGGATCAAACGGCTGGCCGTGTGGATCAACAATCTCAAGATTATTATTTGCCAAAGCATCGGTTAGGGTTTTAAGCGTTAACTCGACACCTTCTAACAAAGGTTTTGACGCTTCATCGTTAGATTCAAACGACTGCACGGCACGCTCTAAATTATCTGCAACGTTAAGCATGTCTTTAGCAAATTTCTCAACGGCAAATTTATGGGCTTTTTCAACGTCTTGCTCACTGCGACGGCGAACATTGAGAATTTCTGCCTGCGCACGCAAAACGTCGTCTTTTGCCATTGCCAATTGCGCTTCAAGTTCTTCGACACGCGCTTGCATTTCGTCACCTGAAGATTGTGCTGCGCTCTCTTCGGTTTGCTCAGAGGCGAGTTCAACTTCTGGGTTTAAGATTTCTTCTTGTTCTTGAGAAGTGGTTTTTTCTTCGTTAGACACCTGACACTCCGATATCTGAGAGGATTAAAGTTTTAATCGATGAATGCCCCTAATATGGGGACAGGGCTTGCCGCTTCAAGGGCAAATAGCCATGCAAAATGCATTTGTTTTGCGAAAATTTGCAGTCTTGTACATCGATGTTCTTCAATGCAGAAATATTGTTAAAACCTTTTAAGTCTTTGCGCTACGTTTAATAGCGGGGTCAATCGCTAGTAGCAAATCAGCAATTGAGGTATAAAACGCTCATCGTTTTTCGGGATTTCCCGAGTTCAATTCTTAAAGGAAGGTTGTTTTGTGTTAACGCACTTGAGCATCCAAAACTTCACCCTCGTCGATAAGCTTGATTTAGAGCTGCACGAAGGGATGACGGCATTAACCGGCGAAACCGGTGCAGGTAAATCCATTATGCTCGACGCCCTAGGCTTGGCTTTGGGCGATAGAGGCGACGGCGAAAAAGTACGCGAAGGTTCTGCCAAAGCAGAAATCACCGCGACCTTTGATGTGAGCAAAACGCCGGATGCTAAAGCTTGGTTGAAAGAGCTGGATATCGACAGCGACAACGAGTGTATTTTTCGTCGCGTTATCACCAGTGAAGGGCGTTCTCGCGGCTACATCAACGGTCAACCGGCCACCATGAGCCAGCTGCGTGAACTGGGCGATATGCTGATCGACATTCACAGCCAGCACGAGCACCAATCGCTACTGCGAAAAGATACTCACCGACTTTTGCTCGACGCCTACGGCGGTCACATCACTCTAGCCGAACAAACCCAAGAAGCGTTTGGTCGCTGGAAAGCTCTGCGCGCCAAGCTCGATCAACTGTTACAAGCCAGCGAAGAAATCGCTAACCGACAACAACTGCTGCAATTTCAGGTAGAAGAACTGGATCTTATTGACCTGAAAAGCGGTGAGCTTAAAGAATTAGAACAGCAACAAAAGCAACTCGCCAATGCCGAGTCGCATCTTCTCACCTGCCAACAGGTGATGGAGTTGTGCAGCGGTGACGAGCAAGGCTTAGAGACCCAAATTCACCACGCACTTACGCAGCTCAACAAGATTGATATCGACCACACTGCTATCAAAGAAGCGGTTGAGCTACTCACCAGCGCCGAAATTCAAATCCAAGAAGCGTCACACGCGGTATCGCATTTTGTCGATGCCACCGGTGTTGATCCGGCAAAGCTCGAAGAAATCGAACAGCGCCTTTCGGATATTTATCAATGTGCGCGAAAACATCGCGTGCACCCAACCGAACTCATCGAGCTGCATGAGAAGCTGCAAGAAGAACTGGATAACCTCGCCAGTATCGAAAAGCTCGCCGAACTCGAAACCCAAGAAATTCAACTGCGCGATACCTTTTTTGCCCTCGCCCAAGACCTTACCAAGGCACGCGAGCAAAGCTCAGCAAAACTGAGTAAAGCCGTTAACGCGCAACTCAAGAAGCTTTCCATGGCCAACGCGCGCTTTGCCGTCACGCTGCATGATCAGCACGAACAGCCATCCAGTCACGGATTAGAAAGCGTAGAGTTTTTAATCAGCACCAATCCCGGCAGCGAACCGAAATCTCTGGCCAAAATAGCCTCCGGTGGCGAACTGTCGCGCATCAGCTTGGCCATTGTGGTGGTTGCCGCGAAAACCTCGCGTATTCCAACCTTGGTATTTGACGAAGTGGACGTAGGCATTGGCGGCGCTACCGCCGATGTTGTCGGCGCACTATTAAGAACTTTAGGCAAACGCGGCCAAGTAATTTGCGTAACTCATCTTGGACAGGTTGCCGCTAAAGCACACCACCACCTACAAGTTGAGAAGCAATTAGGCAAAAAGCAGGTTTCGAGCCGATTGAGAACACTGGAAGGGGAAGAAAAGATTCTGGAGATTGCCAGAATGATTGGCGGCGAACTTACTGATCAATCACTCGCTCACGCCAAAGAAATGCTAGAGAGGTCTGAGGTCTTGAATTGATGCTCACTGAGCATCAATTTGTGTGACTCAGTTTTTCTTACGAACGTACAAAACTAAGCTGTGACCTGTTAACTCGTATCCGTACTTCTCAGCAATTTGCTCTTGGAGGTGTTCGATTTCTTCACTGTGGAATTCTAGAACCTCGCCGGTGTTTACACAGACCATGTGGTCGTGATGATCACCGCGATCCAATTCAAACACCGAATGACCGCCATCAAAGTTATGACGCTCAACAAGACCTGCGCTTTCGAATTGAGTTAACACACGGTATACCGTCGCCAAGCCAACGTCTTCGCCCGACTCCATTAAAGATTTGAACACATCTTCAGCACTTAGGTGACGTTGCTCAGAAGACTCTAAGATCTGTAGGATCTTCACCCTCGGCAAAGTGACTTTTAAGCCTGCCTTTCTAAGTTCGTGATTTTCCACGTTAATTTTATCTCCGAGTCTATCCAGATTTGCGACAAATCAGTATTATCCCCGTTCATTTTCCAATGGGGAAGCCCTGATATGCAAAAAACAATACGTCTGATTTTAATTACGTCACTGATTGGGGTTTTTAGCGGCTGCTCGTACTTAAAATTTCCTGGCGTATACAAAATTGTCATTCAACAAGGCAATGTAATTACCCAAGAGATGATCGACAAACTTGAGCCGGGCATGACCCGCCGACAAGTACGCTTTGTTATGGGCACACCATTAATTGATGACCCTTTCGCACAAGACCGATGGGATTACTTTTACAGCTACACCAACCAAAAAGGTAAAGTATTCACACGTAATGTGACAGTAATCTTTTTAGATGACAAATTAGAACACTTAATTGCCAGCGACGAATTTAACCTTCCTCCAGCTTTTGGCGGCGAACCAGCACCTGAAGAAGCCACAGAGGATACAGAAGTAACGTCTGAGACACAAAGTGAATTAGAAGAATCTGTTGACGAATAACCCTGTATTTACAGGGTTATTTATCGCTAACCCATAAAAATTCGTTATTTTTAGCCTTAGTTTTTCTCTGTTTATTAGCCGTTATTCATTTTCGCTTTGTCTAAAAGCCGCAATATAAATCACGTTACACAAACGTTCTTGCGGCTTTATAAAACGCCTGCCTTAGCGACCCTTTTCTGATTACTACAAAAAACTCCTTACAAAAAAACCTTAGCCAACAGAACTCAAAATACACGGCTAACAAATTTTTCCGAAAGACACAAAGAAAACTCCAGCTAATCTAGATTCTCTAACGACACTAAAAAGTACTACCAATCTCAAAAGCTGTAAGTGATTGAATTTGTGAAGAAATTAGAAATTGCGCGTTCAATACTAGCCCGCCGATTAAATCACGGTTGATTGAATGAGAGTTTCCCAGAAGTTATTAGAAATTCCGACTCAAACACCTTCACAATTTCAGTAACTATTGATTATCGAAATTGACGATATAAACAAATAGGCGAGATCGAATGCGTTTGCAGGGCAAAAATTTACGGTAAAGAAAACCCTGAGTTGCTCAGAGCTTTCTAATCTTTTTCGGCGTCGTTTTTAGCGGCGCGACGGCGGCGGGCTTCTTTAGGATCGGATTTTAGCGGGCGATAAATTTCAACGCGATCACCACTTTCTAACACTTGTTCTTGAGGTGATTTTAGTCCCTTAACACCCAGCGCCTGACCAAAAATACCCATTTTTGCCGTCGCTAAATCAATTTCGGGAAATTCATTAACAATACCCGAACGCACAACCGCTTCCATAGCAGTTGTACCCTGCTCAACATCAATCGCTATGATTTGCTGTTTGTGTGGCAGCGCATAAGCCACTTCTACCGTAATGGTATTTTTACCACCTTCCATCAAAATCTCCGCTGTACATAGATCAACCAAACAATGTTGATTAGCCAAACAATGTTTTGCTACTAACCATAAATCTGTTTGGCGCGCTTACACAAAGCATCTACCTGATCGTTGGCAACGCTTTCAAAAAACTTACCGGCGGCCATGGCGATCAGTTTATTTTTAAACTCAAATTCTAGACGTAAATGAACCTTACAAGCGTGAGCCTCTAAAGCTGTAAAGCTCCAAAAGCCGCGAAAATATTTAAACGGGCCATCCACCAATTCTAGGTTGATACTGTCTGGCTCAATCATGGTATTACGTGTTGTAAACGCTTGGCTGATTTTGCCTTTGCCCAATTCCAAACTGGCGACCACAAAATCTTCACCACTTTCGAGAATTTTTGCCGAACGACAGCCATCCATAAATTGTGGATAACTTTCGATGTTTTTAACCAAATCAAACATCTGGTGATTGGAATAACCGACCAAAGCCGACTTTTCTACCTTTGTCACAACACTTCCTGATTTTTAATTCGAATATCAAACCAAAGCTCACGCCAAACCAATAAGCAAGTACTCACTCAGCGGCAAATAACGATTAACCAGACAATACTGGCGGCTTTTGTGACTTCTTTCGTCACTTAGGGAGTCGCGATTGTAGAGACCCAAACCTTAAATGCCAAGCTCGACGCCAAAGTGGCATTTGGGCACGGTAAGCATAATAGGTTCGCAAACAGCGCTTAAAAATCTATAGCCTAATAATTGGTAGAAAGGTTTTTAAGCCTGAACAACTAGCTCGCAACGACAGAATACAACGACAGGAAAGCGCGCAATTTAACGGCTTTTGCACTACGACAAAACGGTGCAAAGTTGCTAGTATGCGCCGCTTTCTTATGCCATCCATTAAAATTTGAACAGATAACTATGGTTACAAACTCAAGGGAGCACTTCGGCTCACGCATTGGATTTATTCTCGCCGCCGCAGGCTCCGCTGTGGGCATTGGCAACTTGGTGGGTTTTCCCGTCAACGCTGCTAAGAATGGCGGTGCAGCGTTTTTGTTTATTTACGCCATCTTTGTATTTTTAATTTGCGTTCCAGTCATGATGGCAGAACTCTCTGCCGGACGCGCAAGCCAGCGCGGGCCAATAGGCACATACAAACACTTCGCGCCCAACAACAAACTTTGGCACCTGCCCGGCATTCTCGCGATTATCACACCGTTTATGATCACCGTTTTTTATACGGTGCTGACCATTTGGATTTTTGGTTATCTGGTCGAAATCCTAACCGGTAATCTCGCCGCCATGACCAACGGCGATTACTTTGGCAATTTTATTAATTCAAAAATACTGTTCGGCTACTTATTAGTCGTTGCCATATTTGTTGGCGTTACCTTATTTTCGGGTGTGCAAAACGGTATTGAGCGCGGCGCCAAAATTATGATGCCGGCGCTATTTTTTATGCTCATCGCTCTGGTAATTTTTATCTTAACCCGCGATAACGCCTTGGCCGGTGTGCGCTATTACCTAGTGCCTGATTTCTCAAAAATTAATGCCTCGGTCATCAACGGCGCCATGTCACAGGCGTTTTTCTCTTTGTCATTAGGCATGGGAATTCTAGTCACCTACGGCTCGTATATGGAGCGCTTCGAGAATATCGCCAATTCCGCCAAAATGGTGGCTTTTGCCGATACCGCTGTCGCTTTCACGGCGGGCTTATTGGTTCTACCGGCAATTTTCTCGTTTAATCCAAACACCAATACCGAAGAACTCTCTAGCTCATCTGTTTCGCTGATCTTCACCTTTTTGCCGCAAATCTTTTTAGCCATGCAAGATTCCATTGGCTACCTTGGCGCCAGTGCTGTCGCAGCGATATTTTTTACCTTGGTATTTTTCGCAGCGCTTACCTCACTCATTTCCATTATCGAAGTACCCGTTGCTGCTGCCATTGATCAACTTTGCGTAAGCCGTACCAAAGCCGTAACCAGTGTCGGTCTTGCGATTATTGTCGCCAGCATTAGCTGTTTCGTATCCTTTGGTATGGTGGAGTTTTTCACCAAATTCACCTACTACGGCGGCGCTGATAAATCCTTCTTCGATGTTATTCTAGACGTGTTCTACGATACCGTTTTACCACTCAACGGCTTCTTGATTTGTATTTTTGTGGTTTACAAGTGGGGCAAAAATAACCTTTCCAAAGAAATTAGCGATGGTGCACCCGAGTACGAAAACTCGTTCTTACAAAAGTACTTGAATCTTGCTTTGGGAACCTTTATTCCGTTGATTTTGATACTGGTATTTATCAATACCGTATTAACCAAATACTTTTCAATATCGCTGATATAAACCAAAGACCATAAAACATTCACCACAACAATAACCCTAAGATACGAGTATTTTCATGGCTTCACGGGAACAATTTTCATCCAAAACTGGTTTTATTATGGCAGCGGCAGGCTCTGCCATTGGCCTTGGAAATATTTGGGGGTTTCCAACTCAAACCGCCAGTAATGGCGGCGCGGCGTTTGTGGTGGTGTATTTTATTTTGGCTTACTGCATGGCCTATCCGGCCTTAATGGCAGAATTGGTGATTGGCCGTCACTCTAAAAGTAATATTGTTACCGCATTAAAAGGTATTTCCGGTGATCGCGGTGCACCTTGGTTTGGTGTATTGGTGGGTATTTATGGCGTTGTTGTTGCCAGCTTAATTTTAAGTTTTTACGCCATTGTTGCTGGATGGATGCTGTCTTATTTAAGCGAGTCTGTCTTCAATATTGTTGGTATTACCCAGTACAACGCTTGGTTTACCGAGTTTTCTTTCTCGCGCAATTTTGTGTTTTTAGCAGTATTTATGGCACTGACCATGTTCGTGATTTCTCGCGGTGTAACCGCGGGTATTGAACGCTGGTCAACTCGTTTAATGCCATTACTGTTTGTTTTATTGGTCGCGCTGATTATTTACGTGCTTACCCAAAAAGGCGCCAGCGAAGGCTTAAAAGTTTATTTATTGCCAGACTTTAATCAACTCAGCCCAAAACTTATTCTCGATGCCATGGGCCAAGCGTTCTTCTCGTTATCGCTCGGCGTAGGCACCATGCTGATTTACGGCTCGTATTTAAGCGAAAAAGAAAACCTACCCAAACTCGGCGCCATTGTAACCTTTACCGACTCTGGTATTGCTTTTGTTGCAGGGCTGTTAATTATTCCGGCCATATTTGTGGCTCAAGAACACGGCACCACCATTTTTACCGAAACCGGCAGCCTAATCGCAGGGCCAGATTTAATCTTCCAAGTGTTGCCAACCTTGTTTGAATCCATGGGTTCTGTGGGTGTGTTTGTAGCCTTCGCGTTTTTCTTGTTGATGTCGATTGCAGCACTGACTTCCAGTATTTCAATGCTTGAAGTACCGGTATCGCTTACCACCGAAGAAACCAGCATGAAACGCCCAATGGCGACACTGATTATTGGCAGCGCGATTTTTGTCATCTCAATTATTATTCTGCTGAACTTTGGCGCCCTGTTTGGACTGGTTATCGACTTTACCACCGTCTACAGCCAACCTGTTTTGGGTATTTTACTGTGCGTATTTGTCGGCTGGATTTGGCACCGCAATCACGTCTTAAAAGCCATAAAAAGCGGTATGAACGACGCGGAGAATTCTTTCTTTTGGAAAATATGGCCCATGTACGTGCGCTTTATTTGCCCGCTATTAATTTTGGCAAACTTTGTACAAAGCCTTCGCGGCTAAAAGAAATCTGCTTTTAGAAATAGATAGTTAGAAAAGACAACGTTAGAAAAGAAAACGTCAGAAAAGACAATGAAAGAAGCCTCTGATTAAATCACAGTTAAGTGAATCAGAGGCTTCTATTAATCGCAACACAATCCTCAACGGCCAGAATTCGCCGGCCGCATCACCAATACTACGCCCAACACAATCAACACAGCGCCAATAAAGAAAGCCGCGCTTAAGGTTTCGCCCAATAAAAAATACGCGTAGGTTGCGCCAAATAATGGAATAAACAGCGGAATGGTTGAGGTAATTAACGGCGGTAAAAATCGCGACGATAACGCAAAACCCAAAGTCGGCACGGCGGTAGAAACCAAACCCAAAGCAATCATTAACAGCACCGTGCGCGTGCTAATTTCTGCATTCAATTCACTATTCACACTGCCCGTTGCCAAGGCCACAATCACCAAACCCAAAGCACCAAAAGCAAAAGTCATGGCAGAAACGCTGCTGGATTCTGGCGCCTTACCTTTTGCACCTAAACGCTGGTAAAAAAACGCATAAAACGCGGTAATTGCCGCCGAACCCAAGGCAAAGGTGTAACCCACAAAACGCGTTTTTGCGATGGCCAAATTGCTTAACTGCGGCCACGCCATAACCGCCATGCCCACAAATGCCACCGCTGCACCCACAAAATGCAAGCGCGGAATAGGCTCTTTGCAAAACCATTTAATGATCAGCACAAAAATCGGTGGCGTGCACATAATCAGAGTAATTTCGGCCACCGTTGCCAATTGAAACGCGGTTGTGGCAAAGAGGTAATAACCCACAAACATCAATGCAAACACATAAGCCACAGGTTGCTTAAGCGACGCAAATAAGCGTGTGCGCGTTTGTTTAACCAATAGCAACACCGGCACAACAATGGCCGCAGCAATGAGCAAGCGGCTTGCGGTAATCACAAACGGCGAGATGGGCGGCAACAACCGCACAAACACACCGGTACCACCCCAGGTGAGTGATGTTAAGGCCGCAACCGCCAATGCTTGATTATATTTCATACTGCAAAAGCCTCTACCAATACGCTAAACCCAACAAAACCAACACGCTCAAATGCACACGCATCAGCCAAATATTTGGCTTTACAGAGACTTGCAAATAAACATTCAAAAATTACGGCAATATAATCGCGAATCACTACAAAATAACGCACAGCGCTATTTCATCCGCAGCGAATAAGCCGCTATAATCCGCCGCTATGGCAAATAATGCAAAAAAGAAAAAGTCGGGCAGCAACACCATTGCCCAAAACAGACGTGCACGTTTCGATTTTCACATAGAAGAAAAATTTGAAGCGGGCCTTGCCCTGCAAGGTTGGGAAGTAAAAAGCCTGCGCGAAGGCAAAGGCCAATTAACCGACAGCTACGTGATCTTCAAAAACGACGAAGCATGGCTTTTGGGTTCGCAAATTCAACCCTTACTTTCGGCGTCTACCCATTTTGTAACCGACCCCAGCCGCACCCGCAAACTGCTGATGCACCGCAAAGAAATCAGCAAGCTGCAAGAAGCCACTGAGCAAAAAGGCCACACCATTGTTGCCCTATCGCTGTATTGGAAACATCACATGGTGAAGTGTGAAGTGGCCATTGCCAAGGGTAAAAAAATGCACGATAAGCGCGATACCGAAAAACAGCGCGATTGGGATCGCCAAAAATCCCGCGTGTTACGCGCCCGCTAAACCCCACACCCGCACCTGAAACCCCATCATAACCACTTAGTGATTAGAACTAACTGATGAGACTGGGTTATCTTGGACATCATCAGAACTTCCGATACACTCAATGCACAATAAAAATGTGTTGGGTGTTCTCATGACCGCTGGTAAAAAATATCGTTTCGCTTCTGTTTTGCTCTTAAGCGTTTTGTCTTACTCATTCAACGCAACTGCCGCAGACGAAAACAAACAAAATAACGCCGCCGGTGCTGCCCTACAAACCTGTAGAGTTATTCACACAGATGCAGAGCGCCTAGAATGCTACGACCGAGTGGCAAAACAATTTGCGCCGCCTACCTACAAAGGCAAACTCAGTTCCGTTACCGATCTGTTTAAACTCGACGCACCACATCGTTTACGCTACCGAAGCTACGGTTTTATTTTTGTGCTGTATGTGCTCGATGCCGATAAAAATATCGTACAAAACATACACCTTGGTGGCACCGGCGAAGACGAATACATTATTGAAGCACCAGGCACCTATTCGTTACAAATCGACGGCAGCGCCGGATGGGAAATTTGGTTAGAGCCTTTGGATACGCCTAACTAAACACATAGCGTTTAGCTGAAGAATTCACGAAAAGAATTACAAACTCAAAGATTCGTAGCTCAGGGAATTGGCTGCGAATTTTTGTTTTTGAATGTATAAATCTCGCAGTTCTCGTTATGCATCTTCGTAAGTAAGCAATAAATCTTGAATCTCAGCACCATCAGATAGAGTCTCAGACCTTAACAGCCCTTCTAAATAAGCAATTTCCTTCTTTACTGCTTGCAAAGACATCAACACAGTAGCAATTGAAATACTATCCATTTTCTTTTCTCTTTTGAGCCTGAGTATTTGTAGCCAATTTCAAAAACGGCAACTGATTTAAATTGTCGCGGTTTCAGATAATAAGTGCAATTGGTAGTTGAGAGGCCAGCTGGTAGAGTCAGCACCTCTCCCGACCAAGAG
>NZ_BAAGIE010000025.1:0-67444 GCF_054658275.1 Sessilibacter sp. MAH3
GCCTTACTTTAAAAAGCCCGATGGATTCTCCCGATTGATTGAGTACGCCGCAAATCGTACGAGCACCGGCGCTACCACGAGACTTTCGGTGAATAGACACTACTCTAGCGCGTAAACGAATTCGTTCCATATCTAGGATTAGCAAGCGCTGACGATAACAGTTGTAAGTACTGCGAGGTACATCAAACACGTCAGACAATTCTCTTTGACTGTACTGCGCACTTAATGCATCAATTAATTGGAACCGTTGAAGGTTTCTGACATCAAGAGCGCTGATGCCTTTTTTAATATTTCTTTCTCCCGTTTCAAGCGTTTAACTTCTTCTTTTAGTGCTTGAATTTCTTGATGTTCAGCGGTTAATGCCTTAGCTTTTTGAGGCGTATTTCCGGCTCGTTCTTCTTGCAGTTGAGTTACCCAGCGTCGAATCGCTGTTTGACCAACACCCACGGCGTCACACGCTTCTTGAATGGTGTATCCTTGATCTAAAACTAGAGCTGCTGATTCGTGTTTAAATTTAGGAGGATAGTTTTTATAGGCCATTTGTAGGTTCCTTTGTTTGGGGCAGTTTACCCTACAAGCTGGTACGAGATTATTAAACCACTACACTTACCGTTCTTGAAATTGGCGACACATTCTTGTGTCGCTGGAAACTCTGGGTTAATCAGAGCTTCCTTTAATAAGAAAAGTGCATAGTTAGGTAATTCGGTTGCCAACACTTTTTAATACTTAGCATCTTGTTTTTTTAATGCTTAAGTATATTCTTTGTGCGTATCTATCCGCTTCTGGATATTAAAAACCTCAATATTACTCAGCGGCATTTATTGTGTGCAAGTTTTTGTATTGCTGATGTTGCTGGGGCGAGTGCTGTCCTTTTATTAAATCATGGATGAGTTAATCAGGGGTTCCTATTGTTTAGTTGTGTCTATCTTTAAGGTTAGAGTTTAATGTATGTTAAAAAAATCTTTAGTTATCGCACTTATCTGTCAATCATTTTTTAGCATGAACGTATTGGCTGAAGAAGCCTGTCTTCTTGAGACAAACGCTGTCTTTTTAGGAATAAATATCGAAGTTAAAGATTGTGTTCAAAATGCCGGCATGGGAAAGGAAAATTTTAAAGCGCAGTGCGAAGGCTTTTCTCAAGCGGCGGTTGATCTGGGAGGGCCTGCCGCAAAAATTACTTATCTCGCCAGTTGTCCAGAACCTTTTCAAGCAAAATGTGATAACACGCAAACTGCAAAAGCTATTTACTTCTATTACAAAAGATCTCCAGAAGAAGCCGAAGGTTTGAAATCGAGTTGTGAGTTATTGCAGGGTACATACACAAAAGGTGAGTTGTAATTTAGATGGGCTGTTGCTGAATGTTCTGAGAGCCTCTGATTAATTCTAGAATGAGTTAATTAGAGGCAGAAATTGCAACTGCGATTTCAATTTCTTTGCGATTTTAACCATTTACCGTTCTTAAAATTTGCGCCACGTCCTGCTTCTATGTGACGTTAGCGTTAGGGCTTCATTTCAGTTTTTAGCGTTCAACGGTTGGGAAGGTTGTTTTAGAGTTTTCTTCCATAAGCTTTGTTGAAGGGTCTACTTCGGCAACTTCTCGTTTGTTTTTGTTCTCCATATTTCTGCCTGTGTTGTAGGTTACTTATCTGTATTAGCAGAGATATTCGATATTTCGTACATCTAGTATTTTTGCGTCCCATATTTTGCCCGTTACTCATTCTTCAGATCCTAGTGAGCAACATTGCGGTTTCGGCGGTAATGTCTTTTTCTTCTTGGCTTGTTTGGCCTCTTTTTGACCCTGTATTTTTCTGCCTCTAGCTCCGGCGTTATTTTCATCTTGGATTAGAAGTTTCCCAGACGCTTTTTTGGAGTATTCGAGCTCATGTGCTGGTGAATTCTTAGCTTGTAGTTTGGTTTGGGTTTGATGGTGAGGTGTATTTTTGAAGTATTTTTTGGTTGAAAAATGATCTAGTTTTTATATAAGATTAAATAATAATAGATTATTTAATCTTATATTTATTTTTATTTATTATTAATTGTCCTTAAACATAGTATGTAATATCAAATACGTAATGGTACGATATGATAAACAAACTGCTTTGGGCTATGAAATATGGCGAGACCGGGAATTGATCTAGAATCTGTCAAATTGGCCAGAGAATCTGTGATTTCGAAGGGTGGTAATCCAACCATTGATGCGGTTCGTGCTGAGTTAGGAAACACGGGATCAAAAACGACAATCCATCGTTTTTTGAGAGAGATTGAATCTCAAGATACGGCTATTTTGAGTGAGCAAGAGAGTATTGCAGAGCCAATTTTAGAGTTGGTTAAACAACTGTCGATGCAATTGCAGCAGCAGGCCGAGGTGCAAATTACTCGCGTGGAGCACGATTTTGCTGACCAACAGCATGCGCTGGTTGGAAAAATAGACGCACTTGTACAATCGGAGAGCCATTTAAATCAGTTGTTAGCCGCTAAAACGGAAGCGTTTGATGATTTAACGCAACAGTTTCAAGCGTTATCTACCGATTACGAATCATTAAAGCAGCAATTGGTATCTATCAACCTTGAGCACGGTCGATTGTCGGTATCGTTGGATGAAAAGAAATCACAAATTCAGTCTCTTGAAGAAAAGCACAAACACAGCAGAGAGGCGTTAGAGCACTACCGAGCCTCAGTAAAGGAACAGCGCGATCAAGATTTGCGCAGACACGAGGCTGAGGTACAGCATTGGCAGTTGGAGGCCAAGGCTCTGTCTGAAACGATTTCTCTACAGCGGCTTGAGATCAGTAATTTAACCAATGCAAACACCAAGTTGGTGGCTGAAAAGGCATCACTTGAGTTGCAGTATAAGCAGGCTATTGAGCAACATCAGAATTTAGCTGGGGAGCTTGCGGCTGCTCGTGACAGGGTAGTGGGTTTGGAAAAAACCAATGGTGACTTGGCTGATCAGTTGTCGAAGAGTCAGGCGGAGCTGCATAGTAGCCATCAACGCGGTGAGCGTGAGCTTAATAGTGCGCGTGAAACTGTAAAGCGTTTAGAGCAAGAGCTACGGCAAAGCGAGATTACAATTGTCGAGCTCAGAACTGAAAAGACCACTTTAGAATCGGTTATGGTCAAAATGCTGGATAAATCTCAGCTAGAACCTATTCAAGATAAGAATGAGCACGGTTCGGGTTCCGGGATTGCCGAGTAACAAAAGCAAAATAAGGCATAAACACTGGGCAGAAACCTGCCGGTGCTTTGTGTTATGTTTGCTGCTTTGCTTTCGGTTCGCTCGAATAAAATTTTGAGCAAAACGTTAATTAGAGATTACATGAATAAAGAATTTGTCGTCGAAAGTCAGTTTAAGCCCTCCGGTGATCAACCAACGGCCATCAAACAACTGGTAGAAGGTATTGAAGCCGGCCTTGCTCACCAAACTTTGCTGGGTGTTACTGGGTCAGGTAAAACCTTCACCATCGCTAATGTTATTGCACAGATACAGCGTCCCACCATGATTATGGCGCACAACAAAACGTTGGCTGCGCAGTTATATGGTGAATTTAAAGAGTTTTTTCCAAACAACTCTGTGGAATATTTTGTTTCCTACTACGACTATTATCAGCCAGAGGCGTATGTGCCTTCTTCCGATACCTTTATCGAAAAAGACGCTTCTATTAACGAACATATCGAGCAAATGCGGCTTTCGGCCACCAAAGCATTGATGGAACGCAATGATGCCATTGTTGTTGCGACGGTTTCTGCCATCTATGGTTTGGGTGATCCCGATTCTTACTTGAAAATGGTTTTGCATTTGGTGCGCGGTGATCACATAGATCAACGATCAATTCTTCGGCGTTTAGCCGAGCTTCAGTACACGCGTAACGACGCCGATTTTCACCGCGCGACCTATCGTGTGCGTGGCGAGGTTATTGATATTTATCCGGCCGATTCGGACCGTGATGCTATCCGTGTGGAGTTGTTTGATGACGAGGTCGATAATATTTCTGTTTTTGATCCATTAACAGGAGAGGTCTTTCGTAAGCTTCCAAGAGTGACAATTTATCCGAAATCTCATTACGTAACGCCGCGTAGTCGCATACTGTCTGCCATCGATTTAATTAAAGAAGAATTGGAAGATCGCCGCGCTCAGCTGCGGGATATGGATAAATTGGTTGAGTTACAACGTCTTGAGCAGCGTACCAAGTACGATCTAGAGATGATGCAGGAGTTAGGCTACTGCACGGGCATTGAAAACTATTCTAGATATCTTTCTGGGCGTAATCCGGGTGAGCCGCCGCCGACGTTATTCGATTATTTACCTCAGGATGCGTTGCTGGTTATTGATGAATCTCATGTAACTGTTCCGCAAATTGGCGGAATGTACCGCGGCGATCGCTCCCGAAAAGAAACCTTGGTTGAATACGGTTTTCGGTTGCCATCTGCATTAGATAACCGGCCCTTGCGCTTTGATGAGTGGGAGCGTCTTGCCCCACAAACTATTTTCGTTTCTGCCACGCCCGGCAATTATGAGGCTGAGCATGCAGGGCAGGTTGTTGAGCAGGTGGTGCGTCCTACCGGACTGGTTGATCCAATCATTGAAATTCGCCCAGCTACGTCGCAGGTGGATGATTGTTTGAGTGAAATCCAACGCTGCGTGGATGCCGATGAGCGTATTTTAATAACGGTATTAACTAAGCGCATGGCCGAAGATCTTACCGAGTATTTGCAAGATCACGGTGTTCGTGTGCGTTATGTGCATTCTGATATTGATACGGTTGAGCGTGTAGAAATTATTCGTGATCTTCGTTTGGGTGAGTTTGATGTGTTGGTTGGTATCAATCTGCTGCGAGAAGGTTTAGATATGCCGGAGGTCTCTCTGGTAGCGATTTTTGACGCCGACAAAGAAGGTTTCTTGCGTTCGGATCGCTCATTGATTCAAACCATTGGTCGGGCGGCGCGAAATGTGAACGGTCGTGCTATTTTATACGCAGAGAAAATAACCGGATCTATGCAACGCGCTATTGATGAAACGGAGCGTCGCCGTGCCAAACAAATAGCGTATAACGAAGAGCACGGAATTACGCCAAAAGGAATTAAGAAGCGTATTGCCGATATTATGGAAGGTGCGCATTTCTCGGCGAGTGGCGGTTCTAAGTCCAGTAAGCGTGGCAAAAAATCGAAAGATGAAATTCAAATTGAAGAAGGGCAGGATATTTGGAAGACCATCGGCCAGCTTGAGCAGAAGATGATGCAGGCGGCGAAAGACTTGGAATTCGAACGAGCCGCTCAATATCGCGATAAAATTCAAACGCTAAAAAATAAAATGTAACAAAGTGGCTCGGCAAATTAAACCGAGCCAGTAGCTTTTGTTATAAGCTTTGCAAAACAGTATTAATTTAAATAGAGGAAACTCTAGGAAGTTCTGATTAACCTAGAGTTTCTTTCGATACAAGGATGTGTTGCTAATTTCAAGAACTATAAGTGATTGAAATTTTAAAGAAATTGGAAATCGCATTGTCAATTTCTGCCCTCTGACTAATTTTCGGATGAGTTAATCAGAGGTTCTTCTAAGTTAGTCAGCGTTTTCTTTATGGTGTATCTGTCTTTAATAACGACGGTATTTCTGCTTTTAATATCGCACCAAATTTGTTTTTAGATCATGGTTGTTTTTCCAGTTTAGATACCGGGTAATTCCAACACAATTCTAAAACCTAAATCACGTTCAAACTGATCACCTGGAAAACTTTCTCGCCTGAACACATTCAGTTCATCGATTTTGTCGAGGTAGCTGCCGCCTCTAACCGAGTGAAATTCGCAATCTACGGTGTTTTTATTGAGCGCAGAATCGTAGGAAGGGTAATAACAGTCCTGCGTCCATTCGGCCACGTTACCGCCTAATTCAAATATTCCAAGTGTATTGGGCGGGTAAGTTTTTGCTGGTGCCGTTTTTCGCGTTAAAAATGTTGAAAATGTACTTTTGCATCCCGACCGGCAGTTGGCTTTTTCGCGTCCATCTTCTTCTTCGCCGGGCCAAGGATATTCTTGGTTACCGTAATTGCTCGCAATATATTCCCATTCAAGTTCGGTAATTAAGCGATATTTTTGCTGGGTTTGTTTGGATAGCCATTGCGTGTAGGCTGTGGCTTGCAACCAAGTAACGTTTATGACTGGGCGTTTTTCTCGTCCCCAGCCTTGGTCACCAATAAAATCTGAATGTGTCGCTTGCGTAAATTTATCGAAATCTTCAAAGGTAATTTCGGTCGTGCTAACGGCAAAATAATGATCCACAGACACTTCGCGTCTTGGTTGCGTGTCTGGAAAACTGACACTGCCCATGATGAAATTTCCGGGTTCAATCACAATCATTTCTGGAGCATTGGTGCCGTCAGCAAGTTTGTGTTGAATTATTTTTCCCGCCGTGGGTTTTTTAGTTAAATTAATTTCAATGGTTAGATTGTTATTGGTCACTTCGTACCATTGTTGAAAATCAAAGTAGCCAGACTTTGTGACGTTGACAAGATATCTTGCGGGCGCGAGTTTTATTCCATCTTGATAACGTTCGCGAATATTCATAATTCGAACAAGCGCATCTTTAGGTTGTGTTTTTACCGTTACCGAAAATTTTGTCGGCTTTTGGGGTGACGGTTTTGTTGTTGGCTGCTCCACAGATCCAGCGGTGGCCGCTGTATTTACAGATGTCTCAGGGTTGTTTTTCGGCGCGATCGCTAGCTCTTGAGGCTCATTTGCTGAATTTTTTATACCGTCATCAAGAGGCTGAGTATTTTCTGAGTTAGCGCTATTTTCAGTAGATGTTATTTGATTCTTAGGATTATCAATAACGGTATCTATGTCATTAACTTGACTGCTTGAATCAGAACCCATACTTGCCCAGATAATTACAATTGCGGCCGCAATTACCACGGTTATTATTGTTAAGGCTAATCGTATATTAATTCTTCGGTAGACTAATACGCCAAGTCCGCCGGCACCGAATATATGGGGCCTTACTTCGGTGGGTGTTATTTCACTGATTTCGGTCTCTAGTTTTTTAACTGTAGGGCCTGCGCCTATTTTCTTTTTAATAGAGCTTGTAATGTGGGCGTAACTGGTGGCGATTAATGCTTTAAATAAATCGTAGGTTGAAATTTCTGGAGCGTTTCCAGACGATCGTTTATGGATTGCCAGTGTTGCGTTAAAGCTGTCAATAAAATCGATCACTTCTCGCGCGGATTGAAAACGATCTTCCGGTTTTTTGGCGAGCAGGCGATTTATGAGCGGCTGATACACCGAAAGCTCAGCAGGCAGTTTAGGTATCGGAGCAGTTAAATGCTGTATTGCGACAGCGACCGCTTCTTCTGCTTGATAGGGCGGATGACCAACCAACATTTCGTAAAAAACAACGCCAAGGCTGTACAGGTCTGAACGTCCGTCAAGTTCTTTACCTCGCGCTTGTTCAGGACTCATATAGTTGGGCGTGCCGAGCACAGTGCCGGCATTTGTCATTTGAGTATTGCTTGAGACGGCTCGGGCAACACCAAAGTCCGACAGCACTGGAATGCCATTGGCTCTAAAGAGAATATTCTCTGGTTTAATATCGCGGTGAATAAAACCTTTATCGTGGGCATGTTCTAGCGCTAAGGCCATTTGGCGAACAATGTCTAACGATTCCTGGGCAGAAATACCTTCGTGGATTCGATCGGTGACCGATCCCGCTGGTAAATAATCCATGGCGATATACTTGATTTTTTTGTATTCATCAATGTCGTAAATCGCAATAATATTGGGATGTGAGAGTTGACCTACAATATTGGCTTCGCGGCGAAAGCGCTCGGTAAATCCCTTATCGGCGCTTAATACTGGCGACATTACTTTTAGCGCGACACGTCTGTCTAAGCTTTCTTGTAGGGCCAAATAAACCGTCGCCATTCCACCTTGGTTTATTTTTTTTAGAATTTTATAGCCAGGTAATTCCATGAGTGTGCCGGTCAACTTTTATCGCGATTGAATAAAGCATTAACTCGTGACCGAAATTTGCTCAGTCTGGTTGCCTTGGCAGGTGTTTCGATAATGATGATGCTAATGTTGTCGTGACCGCCATTGGCTATGGCTTGATTCATTAGATACTTTACGGCTTCTTGTAAGTCTGATGATCCCGCCAAAATGTGCGCAATTTGTTCATCTTGTAACTCACCGGTAAGGCCGTCACTGCACAGTAAAATCCATTGATTGGGTTTCCAATTAAACGTACGTGAACCCGGATAAACTTGGTCTTGTTGAGGATTACCCAAACATTGGGTGATGACATTTCTTTGGGGGTGATGGCGCGCTTCTAATTCGCTTATTTGGCCTTGGTCGATTAAGGTTTGTACGAATGAATGATCGTGAGTTAATCGCGATAATCTGCCGCTGCCATCATCTACGTCCCAAAGATAAGCTCTGCTATCGCCAACCCAGCTGATTTCATAGCTTCTACCGTAATTTTGAAGTGCTACCGCGGTTGAACCCATCCCGATTTTGTTAATACCGCTTCCAACTTCTAATATATCTTTATGTGATTGGTTCAACGCATCGGCTAGACTCAGTCCTTCGTTCAAATAACGACGACTTTGATAAATTGCGACCGCAGATGCGACTTCTCCGGCTTTATGACCACCCATACCATCGGCGACCATAAATAAACCCATGTCAGCATCTGCTGAAAAAGAATCTTCGTTGTTAGTTCTCACAGCTCCACAATGGGATTCGGCTGCGTAGTTTAATGGCATATTAACTATTCACGTTTTCAAATTAGCTATCTTGTAGTTTATTTAACAGGACACTGAAAAATAAATAACCGTGCAGATACTGACGGTTTAAATTTAATAAGATTCATCATAAACCAAAAATCAATTTAGCCTATATGCAAGACCTAGTTATGGTAACAGGTTATCCGTTAAGGTAAATTAATCGCTAATTTTTACAGGATTTTAAGAGATTAGGCATGCTCAAGCTTAAAGTTGTAGGAGACAACAAAGATGGTATTTGGTTAGTTGAGCCAAAAGTATCAGTTGGTAGTTCCTCAACCAACAATTTAGTCATTCACGATCCAAATGTAGATGCTTGTCATTTAGAAATTTTTGTTCGTGGCGAAGATTTGCTCATTCATAAACGAAGTGAGCAAGCAATTTTTGTGAATGGCAGTCGCATAGGTTTAAAAGTGCGTGCTTACGTTAATGATGAGATTACCCTAGGCTCAACGCGGTTAAAAATTATCGATCCAAAAAATCAGGCGGCGATAAAACATCCGGCAACCTCTGTATCTGACACAAATAATATTGCTAAACCTTCGGGTTGGTCGATTACCGCTCAACAAGTGGGTTTATCGAAAAATCACTATGACATTCGTGATGGTTTTACGGTAGGGCGTGCAAAAGACTGTGACATTGTAATTTTGCTGGCACATTTGTCGCGCCATCATGCGCAATTTCGATTGGTAGGAAATAATCGGCTTGAGGTGTCTGATTTAAATTCTTCGAACGGCACTTATGTCAATGGAAGACCCATCTCCACGACTATTTTAAATCCCGGTGATGAACTTCGTTTTGACAGTTTAACATTTAAGGTCAATGGACCTCAGAACGATTCCGATAAAACTATGGTTAGATCTGCCATTTCAGAAGAAATGATTCAAGCAGGTGCGCCATCAGTTCGAACAGAAAATATCAAGCCAAAACCCGCAAAGCCTGTGTCTGTAAGTTTTTCCAATTCAACTGCGCGTAACGTAGAACGCACTAATTCTCGCGTTTCCGTTAACAGAGATGACGACGGCGGGGTAGGTATTAAATTACTTTTGATAGGCTCTTTGGTGCTAGCACTTATTTTGGTGTCTGCGCTTCTGTTTGTTTTTTGAGCCTTTTTAAAGGCCGATTGGAATGTGAATGTGTGAATTTATGAGTGTAGTTCCAAACCAAGATCACGTTGTTTTGCTCACCACTCTGGGCTGCTCGTTGTGCGAAAAGGCAAAAGTTGAGTTGTGGCCAGTATTGAGCCGCCATCAACTAAAAGTTTTGGAGTGGGATATTATCAATCACGCCTATCTACTGAACACCTTCTCGGTACATATTCCTGTGTTGGTCTCTGGCGATGTGTTGAAGAGGTTTAATTGGCTTATTCCAGAAAGTCCTTTGGAGTCAATTACGGGCAACGATACTGAGACAATTCCGTTAGTTGATACCCCGGTCGGTGTGGTGCAGCAATCCATAAGATTGGAAGACACTTGCCTCTATTGGCCTTTTTCGACGGAAGATATCGAAAACTGGCTATCACAAATTAAAGATCTCTAAAAAAAAGCCGATTTCCATTGAACTGCTAAACTTAAAGCATCATTGATTTGGGAATCGACGCAGCATGTCCAAACTGTTAGAAACTATCGATAGCAGAACCAAACTCGTTGGTGAAAATCGACTGGAGTTGTTGCTCTTTAAGTTAGGCTCCCGTCAGATATACGCTATCAACGTGTTCAAGGTACGAGAAGTTGTTCAACTTCCTCCACTTACCGCTGTTCCTAATCGTCATCCGGCAATCTGCGGGGTGGCCCATATCCGCGGCATGAGCTTCGCGGTTATCGATCTTCAGTCTGCTTTGGGTGGCCGTCCGCTATTTGGTTCGGGTCAACCAACGAATCTCATCGTCAGTGAATATAACAGCTCTGTTCAAGGCTTTTTGGTCGGGCAGGTTGATCGAATTGTGAATTTAAATTGGGAGAAGATTTCGCCACCGCCCTTGAGCAGCGGCAACAATAATTTTTTGACGGCAATTACCAATTTAGACGATAAGCTGGTACAAATTATTGATGTTGAGAAAGTGCTAGCGGAAATAATTCCTTATACAACAGATATTTCCGCTGATGTTTTAAACCAAGATCTTAGGACGTATGCTCAATCTCTCGATTTAAAAGTTCTTACCGTAGATGACTCAGCGACTGCACGAAATCAGCTGACCTCTACGATCGCTAATTTAGGCCTTAAATGTATCCAAGCTAAAAATGGCGTAGAGGGTTTACAGGTTCTCAAAAAATTAGCGAAAGACAAACCCATCAACGAATCTTTGCTATTGATGATCACTGATGCAGAAATGCCCGAAATGGATGGCTATCGGTTAACTCACGAGGTGCGCAGTGACCCAGAGCTAGCAGATGTCTACATCATCATGCATACGTCACTGAGCGGCGCGTTTAATCAAGCGTTGGTTGATAAAGTAGGGTGTGATGAATTCTTATCTAAATTCAAACCTGACGAAGTGGCCAAGGCGGTTCAAAAGCTCGTAGCCAGACATCAAGAAAATGCCCACTAAAGTGGGCATTTCAATGTTTTGAAGGCCAATATTACAGCGGCTCGTTCCATTCATTCTGCTCTAACAAGCGTTTTTCAACACCCATCAAATGACTGTAGATTAACGAATAGGTTAGTACGTTTTGTACGTATCTTCGCGTTTCGTTATAGGGAATGGTTTCTATCCATACGTCAAAATCAACGCGTTTATCTTGGGGGTTTAGCCATCCCGACACGCGATGGGGGCCTGCGTTGTAAGCCGCTGTTGCTAAAATTCGGTTGCCATTAAACTTTTGTAACATCTGATTTAAATAGCTGCCACCAAGCAGAATATTGTGTTCGGGAATCAATAAATCTGATTTGCGGTAGGGTATGCCAATACTGAGAGCGGTTTGATTGGCTGTCGCGGGCATCAGCTGCATTAGTCCCATTGCTCCTGCCGGTGATCGAGCATCAACCGCAAAGGCACTTTCTTGCCGAGCAATAGCCAACAGATACTCTGGGGCAACTGTTGTGGCTTGCGAGGCTTTTTGAAATTCTTCGTTGTATAAAATTGGGAATCTTAAGTCCAGATCGTCCCAAAATTTGGCTTGACCGAGAGATTCAATGGTTTTTCTGTGCCATCCCCAGGAGTGCGCTATGTGTCCGGCGTTAATAAGATCTTCGGCTTCGAGATTGCGAGTTCCAAACTGCCATTCCATTCGAGCTTGATTAACTTTACCGAGCAGAAATAGTTCTCTAGAGCGCTGCAAATGTGGGTTTAAATCCAGTTTTTCGACAATTGCCGGAGAAACCGGTATCGACTGATGACCTAGGTTGTAGGTAGAGTCTGAACGTTCGGCGGCTAAAAATGAGTAGAAGTCTCGCTCACCAGAAATAGCGGTGTAACCACGAAGAATGTCTTCTTTTGGTAATTTTGCCAGCGATTCTTGTGCACGTAGTCGCCAATATTGCCAGCGATTACTGTTTTGCGCTTCGGTAGATAGATTGCTTATTAGGCTATCTACTTGTGACCAGTTTTTCTTGCTCAAGGCGGCACGAAGTTGCTTTTCGGTTACTCGCTCGCTGGCAATCTTGTTGCGTTCGAGTAGACGATTAGCGAGTTCCGGCTCGTCTTTCAAGATAAGTCGATACGCCAAAAACTCGGTCGTTTCATTACGTTTATCGGTTTCTAAAAGATAGGCCGAGTCAAACTTTTCCCAAAGTCTCAAAGTGGCTTGAGGGTTGTATTTTGCGTAGCGTTTTACGCCGTAATGGATGACATCTTCGATTTCTTTGGGAGCTTGTGTCAGCTTTAGAAGATGTTCGAGTTTCGAAGGGTAGTGATAAATACTGCGAAGTTCTTTAGCCAATGGCTGTAAATCGGCGCTAATGTAACGTGATACGTATTCCGCTAAAGAGGCGTTACCTTCTTCAATGGCTTTAAAATGACGTTGCCACGCAATTTTCGCGTCGAAGGCATCGCTTTTTAACCAAGTCGAAAAAATGTAATCACAAGATTTGGGCAGCGATTTACCTTCATTCCAAACAGCCGCTACTTCATTCAGTACAGACTTATCGCCTTGACGATAGCGAGAATCTAACGACTTACATTGAAGTTCTGTGTTGTTGAGGGAGCTATCGTAATAATTCGCGAAAGTTTGCCATTGTTTTTTGCTCGCGAGATAGTTTAACCAGTTAGTTCTTAATCTTCCGGACAGCCAAGAATCAGGATAGCGAGACAAAAAATCGGAAATTTGTTCGGATTTCGCCGCTGACAAATTATTGTTGAGATTTTGAAACTCTAGGTAGGCAACCAATGGATAACCTTCGAGTTTCGAGAAATCAATATCTTCGTATTTAATTTTTCGAGACTGGAGATCTTTTTCAATTTGCGAATAAAGAGTGCGTTGTTCCGCCAGTTTTACCAGTTCTTCTGGTGTTGTTACGGCTGCGGCTTGTTGGCAAATGGAGGCAATAATGCCTGTAGCCAGAATCTTTACAATGGATGTATTTGATCGAAGGCGAGTCACCGCTTTCATCTGAAGGCCAGGGGCAGAAGTTTTAGCGTTTGAGTTACACGCTAAACTGGGACCAGTCTTAATTCCTTTATTTACTGACAATAACATTCCTGTTGAAAACCACTGCATGATTAACCTCAGTTGAGATTGGTTTGCTCTTAAATTTGCGTTCAATCTTAAAGCGCCTTGCTGAGTTGAGAATTTGCGCAAGTACGGATGTGCTTTCGCCACTTATTTGACGATCTCAGTTTTAAGATCCGCCAACATAAACGTAAAAAAGGTAGATTTGCAACCTTTAAAAAGACAGATATTTGTATTCGTATCTGTTGACTCATTAATTTCGTTCACCTGACCACCCCAGTTTATCGCTAAAAAGCGGCATCTGATCAACACAATCGAACACTTACAAAAACTTCTAAAAAGTTGACTTTTGATGATGCTCGTTTCGATTTGCGATTCAATGAGTATAAAAGGTGTTCAAAAAAACGCGAGCTGCCAAAAATAGCCTGGTCTTAAATTGGCTGATTAACTCACAAATTTATGAGAGTAAGACTGCTCTAAAAACCTCGATAAACATTAGGTAAAACTGCGAAGGTATTTATTTGTAGCTCGCAGCTATCTATTACGTGTTTAACATTTGGGGTTTATCCCTTTGAGCATTACAATGGCGCGTTTTCCAAACCCCCTAGAATCGAACAATATGTCATTGATAAAACTTGAAAATGCCAGCTTAAACTACGGTCAAACGATTTTACTTGACCAACAAAATTTGGAGGTAAACCCTGGCGATCGATTGTGTTTGATTGGTCGAAACGGCGCCGGTAAGTCGAGTCTCATGAAGGTCTTAGCTGGAGATGTAGAGCTTGACGACGGAAGTGTGTGGCGTAAACCAAACTTAGTTTTATCAAGACTTGAGCAAGATCTACCAGACGCTGATGAACTTACTGTACGAGAGTCTGTTGCATTAGGTTTGGGGGAGCTTGCTAAGTGGCTTGCCGACTACGAGGCCCTATCTGCAACGGCTTCAAGCGATAAAGATTTTGATGTGTTGGCCAAGTTACAGCACGATATAGAGTCGGTTAACGGTTGGGGACTTAACCAACGCATTGACACAGTGCTTACCCGATTAGACTTGGATGGCACAAAAATCATGCGTTCGTTATCGGGTGGTTGGCGCAGGCGCGTTGCTTTGGCTCGCGCTTTGGTTCGCGACCCTGAAGTGTTGATGCTCGACGAGCCAACCAACCATCTTGATGTTTCTACGATTGAGTGGTTAGAAAAACAGCTGCTTAATTTCAACGGCGCTATTGTCTTTATTACCCACGATCGCTCATTTCTGGAGCATCTCGCTAATCGTATTGTTGAGCTTGATCGCGGTAATTTATTTCAGTTCTCTGGCAACTACACACGATTTTTAGAAAAGAAAGAAGCGCTTTTGGCCGAAGAAGAACGCCACAATGCGCTTTTTGATAAACGTCTCGCTGAAGAAGAGAAGTGGATTCGCCAGGGAATTAAAGCCAGACGTACCCGCAACGAAGGCCGTGTTCGTGCCCTTAAGGCCATGCGTGATGAACGCAGCCAACGCCGTAATCGTGTTGGCAATGCCGACATAAAAGTTACCGATAGCTCTATCTCGGGTAAGCTGGTTGCTCAGTTAGAAGGCGTTAGTCAATCTTACGATGGCCGCGCAATCATTTCTAACTTTACTACTACGATCGTTCGTGGTGATCGTATTGGTTTGATTGGGCCTAACGGCGCCGGTAAAAGTACTTTGTTGAAAATTGTTTTAGGCGATTTAACGCCTCAACAAGGCAAGGTGAAGCTGGGTACCAACATTGAGCTGAGTTATTTCGATCAACTCAGAATGCAGTTAAATCTGGATGCGTCTCCGGTGGATAATATTGCCGAGGGAAGAGAGTTCATCGAAATCGATGGTAAGCAAAAACACATCATCAGTTACTTACAGGACTTCTTATTTACCGGCGAAAGAGCCAGAACGCCTTTACGGGCACTCTCCGGCGGCGAACGTAACCGGGTTCTACTCGCTAAATTATTCAGTAAACCCAGTAATCTACTGGTATTGGATGAGCCCACTAACGATCTTGACGTAGAAACTCTTGAATTACTTGAAGAGGTGTTGGGCGGTTACAAAGGTACGATTTTACTCGTAAGCCATGATCGTAAATTTCTCAATAACGTTGTTACCAGCACCATTGCCTTCGAAGGGAACGGCCGAGTTCGAGAATACGTTGGTGGTTACGACGATTGGATTGCCCAGGGCGGTCAATGGCCTTCCAACACCGAAAAACCTGTTGCTGAATCGACCTATGAGGAACCTGCAAAGCTTGCAGATGCAGAGAAAGTCGAAGCTCCAAAAGAAGTCAAAGCAGCCAAGGTCAAGCTTAGTTATAAATTACAACGTGAATTAGACGGATTACCCAGTAAGCTAGAAAGCTTAGAAGGGGATATCGAATCGATTGAGGCTGAAATGGGTGATCCAGCGTTTTATTCGCAAGATCAAGATAAAATTCAGGCAGCTCTTGATCGACACGAAAAATTAAAAAGTAATTTGGACGAGTATTACGAGCGTTGGCTTGAACTCGAAGCAATGGCTAACGGCGAAGCATAAGACAAGCTAGTTGTTTGATTGTGAGAGTTTAGGTAAAACCCACTGCATGGGCCTCAACCAAGGAAACTCTGATCAAATCAGAGTTTCCTTAAACTTAAAGCAGCATCGTTAAAGCTGTATTAATCCGTAGATTTTTTCACTCGAACCGCCAACACATCGCATTCGGTGCCGTGCAGTACCGAGTTAGACGTTGATCCAAGCAGTAACGATAAACCATGGCGACCATGGCTACCTACCACGATCAAATCGCCGTTTTGTTTAGCGGCTAAATCGTGCAGCTCGCTGGCGGGTTGGCCTACCAAAACAAATTGGTTTTCCGTCGCAACGCCAAACTCAGCGCCAATTTTTTCCAGATCAGAGGTTGCTTGCACTCGGATTTGTTCTTGGATGGAGCTGATATCCATAGGAATATCGCCACCGTAAGTAAACACTAATGGTTCAATAATATGTGCGATAGAAAGTTTTGCGTTTGAATTTTCTGCCAAAAATTTTGCTTTCTCCATGACCTGTTTTGACTCAGGCGATAAGTCTAAGCCTGCAATTATGTGTTGATAGCTGGGCATGGTGACCTCCGAAATTGGTATAGATATTTTTGTAGTAGAAGCTAGTAGTAGCAGCGAACTCATGCAAATAATAAACTAGCCGATTGATAACAAAAAATATTTGATTTGGTGCAACAAAATGCAAAATTGGACACCGTTAATTTTTGTCCTACTCGCCATCGCGCTTGCCGTTGGCCCAATTATGATGATGCAACCCACAAAAACACAACAACGACTTGCTAAATTACGTGACGATGCTCGCAAGATGGGTTTAATGGTAACAATGTGTGTTTGGCCATCAAAATTCAAGGTTAAAGTAAATTCTTACATGCGTTATCAACAACCTTGGCATACTCAACATCCGCCGAAATGCACTTTTTTTCTGTTTAAACAAGGGTATGAACACGATCTTCATTTGGCAAAAACTTGGGAAAAAGTCGAGGCGATTAATTTACCGGAAGAAAAACTTACAGCGTTATTACTGAACAACGAGATTCTGGAGAATATTGCATCTATTGGCTGTACAACTCAGGGAGTATTTGTTGACTGGAACGAGAATAATTCTACCAAATTAGAAGTCGTTCGCGAATTTTTGGAGCAATTGCGAGAAGTTTTAATTTCTGTCAAATAATGTTTAAGCTCTATAAACACGGGAAAATCTAATCGCGTTACGTTTCTTATCGCAATTCAAAATGAATTCAGCAAAAAAGTCTTTCAGTAAAAAGTCATTCTATAAAAAAGAAGTTCTGCCATTTTGTGTTTAAATCAACCTGCCGCCGCACCTTTTTTAGCGTTTTCCAGGTTATTTTCTTCGTCAAAATCTTCGCCGAGTAGATTATCTTCTTTGATTTTCCGGTCTGGGTTGTAGTCGTTTTCCGGCATTAAGTCTTCAGATATTGATTGTTTTTTTCCATCAATAATTTCTTTTAGTTCTTTTATGAGTAATTTACGCCGCTTATCGGGATGGGACGACTGTGTCAGTCCGCCTCTTGCTTTTTGGTAATATGCCCTTGCAGGAAGCAATTCGCCGCGGCTTACCGCTTGATGTCCCTGTGCGATCAAGGAATAAACGGTGAGCATCAATTTTGCCCACAGTAATGCCAATTTAAAATCTGTGAGTTCTTCGTAGCTGATTTCTCCTCTAGACTGCTTGTGTATTAGCACATTGGCTGCTTTTTCAAGATGGTATTGAGCCAATGCTATTTGTGCATCGGATTCGCGTATACGATAAATTCGCTTATCAGGTTCTTTATCTTCAGAGAGCTCTTTGTTTAAAGATTCAGCATTTTTTGTTGCCGCGATGATAAAACTATCATCACTATCTAATTCTCTGGCTGACGCTAAAATAGACAAACTTTCTTCATTAAGTAATTTTACAATCACGCGAGGTTCTACTGTTTGATCTACAGTGATGATGAGTTGTTGTATCTCTTCGTATTGTTTTTTTAATATATGAATGCGTTGGCGAATGAGACGATTGCGAGTCTCGATATGATTAGCCCAACTGACAACTAACAGTGAACCTACGCAAATTATGCTAAAAAGAATGAAAGCGAAAAAAGCATTCATTTTAAACCCGAAATTGATGGAGTAATTACAATCGTTATCGGCCGCGAGCGAGTATTTTTTAATGATAAATTTTCATGAAAATCATAGAGTTATATAAACTACTTTATTTACCGGTCGATAACATAAATAACGATCGGTTTTGCAAGAATTTTGGGTCTTTTATTAAGTACTTTCATACATTTTTGCTATAACCAAACTTGACCCTTGCAGATTCAGGTCTTATATATGCGCATCTGAACGCTGAAATTTCGTCAACTGACTATAAAACAAACAGTACGCTCTAGAAGGATCACATGGGAAAATCGTTAGTTATTGTGGAATCACCTGCCAAAGCTAAGACTATTAATAAGTACTTGGGCAATGAGTACATCGTAAAGTCGAGTGTTGGTCATATTCGCGATCTGCCCACCAGTGGAAGCCAAAGTACCGTCGTCGATGCAAAAGAGCGTGCGCGTCAGGCAGCTATAACCCGTAAACTATCGCCTGAAGAAAAAGTTGTTCATAAACAACGCAAAGCCAAAGAACAGCTTATTAAACGTATGGGTATTGATCCCGACAACGATTGGGCTGCTGAGTACGAAATTCTTCCCAAAAAAGAAAATGTCGTATCTGAATTAAAATCTTTAGCCAGTAAGGCAGACACCATCTATCTCGCAACCGACTTGGATAGAGAGGGAGAGGCCATTGCCTGGCACTTGCGTGAAGCCATTGGGGGCGACGAATCGCGCTACCGTCGAGTGGTGTTTAACGAGATTACCAAGTCAGCTATTCAAGAGGCCTTCAAATCACCAGGTCCTCTAGACATGCATCGAGTCGAAGCGCAGCAAAGCAGACGTTTCTTAGATCGAATCGTCGGTTACATGGTTTCGCCTTTGTTGTGGGAGAAGGTCGCCAGAGGTTTATCCGCCGGTCGTGTGCAGTCGGTGGCTGTTAAGCTGATCGTTGAGCGTGAGAATGAAATTCGGGCATTTATTCCTGAAGAATACTGGTCTTTGTTTGCCGATCTAAAAAACAAACAAAAAGATGCTTTTAGATTTGAAGTAAAAAAATACAAGGGTGAGAATTATCGTCCTACCAACAAAGAGCAGTCAGATCACTCCGTAAATATTCTCTCCGGTGCCGATTTCACGGTTACTGACCGTGAAGACAAGCCAACGCAATCAAAACCGTCTGCGCCTTACATCACCTCAACACTGCAACAGGCGGCCAGTAATCGTTTAGGTTTCAGTGTTAAAAAAACCATGACAATGGCTCAGCGTCTTTATGAAGCGGGTTATATTACTTACATGCGTACCGACTCAACGAACTTGAGTAAAGAGGCTGTGGCTGCGTGTAGAGACTACATCTTAGAGAGCTACGGAAAAAAATATTTACCCGAAGCTCCAATATCATATTCCAGTAAAGCGGGCGCTCAAGAAGCGCATGAGGCGATTAGACCGTCAAACGTAAGCTTGCAACCTGCGCAGCTTAAAGGTATGGAGCGCGATGCAGAGCGATTATACGCTCTGATATGGCAGCAGTTTGTGGCGTGTCAAATGCCACCGGCAGAATTTACCAGTACTTCGGTGACGATTAAAACCGCAGATCACGAACTTAAAGTCCGTGGCCGCGTGATTCGTTTTGATGGCTATTTAAAAGTACAACCATTGGTAAGTAAAAAAGAAGAAGATCAAGTTCTGCCCGATATTAAAGTCGGCGACAAACTGGATCTTGTTAAGCTCGATCCCAACCAACATTTTACTAAGCCTCCGGCACGCTTTACCGAGGCCAGTCTTGTCAAAGAGCTCGAAAAGCGTGGTATCGGTCGTCCTTCCACGTACGCATCCATTATTTCTACCATTCAAGATCGGGGTTACGTTCGTACCGAGAACCGACGATTTTACGCAGAAAAAATGGGGGATATTGTTACCGAACGTCTGCAAGAGAGCTTTAATGAATTAATGGATTACGGCTTCACCGCCCGAATGGAAGAAACCCTTGATGATGTTGCCGACGGAAAGGTGAATTGGAAAGACGTTCTCGATAATTTTTATAAAGACTTCTCTGAGCACCTGCAAAAAGCTCAAGATCCCGATGCTGGTATGCGTGAAAATCAGCCAACGGATACCGATATTAAGTGCGAAACCTGTGGTCGACACATGCAAATTCGCACCGGCAGTACGGGTGTATTTTTAGGGTGTTCCGGTTATGCGCTGCCGCCAAAAGAGCGTTGCAAAAACACCATGAATTTGGTCTCGGGTGATGAGGTCGTGGATGTTGAACAAGACGAAGAAGCCGAATCTAAACAACTTCGTTCTAAACGTCGCTGCGCCAAATGCAATACAGCCATGGACAGCTATTTGATCGATGATCACCGCAAACTGCACATTTGCGGCCGTAACCCCGATTGTTCAGGTTATGAAATCGAGCAGGGCAGTTATAAAATTAAGGGTTACGATGGCCCTGTTATTGAGTGCGACAAATGTAGCAGCGAAATGCAACTTAAAACGGGGCGTTTCGGTAAGTATTTTGGCTGTACCAACGAAAGCTGTAAAAACACTCGTAAACTGCTGAAAAATGGCGAAGCGGCTCCACCAAAAATGGACCCAGTGCCTATGCCCGAGCTAAAGTGTCAGAAAGTAGATGATGTCTATGTTCTGCGTGATGGTGCATCGGGTATCTTCTTAGCAGCAAGTCAGTTCCCGAAAAATCGTGAAACGCGAGCGCCGTTTGTTGACGAGCTACTGCCACATAAAAACGAAATCGATTCTAAATATACATTTTTATTTACAGCCCCGCTCACTGATGATGAAGGCAACCGCACTATTGTACGCTTTAGTCGCAAGACAAAAGAGCATTATGTACAAACTGAAATAGACGGTAAGGCCACTGGCTGGCAAGCTTATTACGAAGGTGGGAAGTGGGTTGTTTCTAAAAAACAGAAACGCGAGACAAAAGCGAAGAAATAATACACTCGTAAACTACAGAAGAAGCTCGGAGTAAATCTGAGTTTCTTCTTTTAATTCAGGTGTTAGTTATTTATTTCGCTTTTGCATTTACGCTTAGTACTTGGGTTTTACACTTAGCTTCTGCACTCTAGTGAAGTTGTCTAAACAAAACGTGCTTTTGACAAGAGAATCTCAGGTGTTAACCTAAGCGTGTTTAAGTGAAATAAAATCGTAAACGTAATCTTATTTCGAGCAAAATTTTGAGCGCAAATCAATTTTCGAGAGTCGTTAGTCAGAAGCTTTCATTCGCTAAGCTGCTGATTAATGAGCTTGAAGTCAGTAAGTCAGCAATACAAGCAGACGGTCAACTAATTACTCAAGCGAAAACAGAAGCCGTATTAAGTTTACTTAAAATCGCTCTTGAATCTTTTGTTGCAGAAGTGTACTCGGCACCAACCAGAGGAATTTTAGCTGACCCAGAGTCGTACCGACGGTCTGTTGATAAGTTGTTTTATGCGTCTTGTGATCTGAATAGTGGTGAAGAAGAGCATTTTATTTTAGCGGAGCTGTATCAACTAAAAAGTACTCCTGGGTCTTGGTTTAATTCTCTAGTGCAATACTTATCTGAAGCTTATAAAACCGTTTTTGAGCATGGTTTTAAGGCTAATTCCGATAGCCAATCTACGTTAATTCCATTGTTTGAAGAGATTGGTGAAACCAAGAGTGTTGATAAAAAATTAATTATTACAATTAATTTAGTAAAGACAATATACGATGGTTTGAGTCAATTTGTTGAATCAAACCGAGAGCTGATTCGAGAAGAGTAATCTTTCTAGTGTTCGTGTTTTCAGACAATAAAAAAGGCGAGTAAACTCGCCTTTGTTTAGTGAAAACCTAATTTGCGTTTTATTTTATCCATAAAACTATTTTCAAATTTTAATTCTTCACGCTTGCCGTCTTCGTTCAAAAACTGAGTGCTGTGTGCCTTTGCTTGCTGCTCGCCACGAGCAGAAGTGTAGTAATACAAAGCTAAAGAAATTCTGCAGCGGTCTTCGGGGCAGGTAAGTGGTTCTGGATGACCATGAAAACTGGTGGCAGTGGTGCTGAAAATAGCCATACGATTAAAAACCGGTAGAATTTTTTTCTGACAACCGCTTTTCTTCTCGTCCCAAAGTTCAAAGTAACCGCCGTATTCTTCTTTCCAATTTTTATTTAAATAAATTAGAACATTAATTCGGCGTACAACATCCATGTGTGAATGCTTGTTGAAGTCAACGTGAACGCCGAGTTTTCCGCCTGGTGGTATTTTATGCAGACCAGCACCGACCAAGTAAGGGTCGGGAATTAATCCTTCAATACCGGTTAATTTTTCGAGAAATCTAAGAAAAGGCTCTGAATTGAGATTATGAATAAATGCTCTGGTAATAGGCTGCATAAATTCGTCCTGATTCATTTGCAGCTTTTTTTCGTATTTTGATTCGAACTGACGCCATTGTTTTTCACCTTCTTCAAACTCTTCGATAACGGCATCTAAAAGTTCTGGTGAAAAAACATTGTCATAAACGCCGTGCGCAAATGGTGCGGCGGTTTGATAGGCTTCAGCTTCTGAGTCTGCAAGCTCACGTAATCGCGTTAGTGGCAGCATTTCATTGTGGTTGATAGTTGCAAGCATTGATAATTCTCCCTAATAACTAACGCCGTGCAAAATACGAACATTGAATAGTCGTTAATCTGAACCTGGTTGAACAGAAACTTATAGACTGGCTTTATCGAAGATCTTGAATACATATAGAAGTATGATTAATCGAGGAGTAAGTTGCTACTTTTGCGCAGTCTTGATTAGATACTACTCTAATGTGACAAATTTCAAAAGATTAATGTGAAGTGGAAGCCGTTAATTTGACATTTGTCGTCGGTAAAAAAGAGTAAACCGCCAATAGCCTTTATGTTGAGGAGCCTTCAATGTCACACAGATGCAACATAAATAGGCGGAGTAACGGATATAAAGTTTAATGCAGACTTAACTTAACAGGGAATTGTACGTGGGGGTTAACACAGAGTTCGGTGAGAATTTGTCAGTAATTTGTTTAGGAGTTACTTGAGTAGAGGATGGAATGAGTACCCTCACATTGATACGTGAGGGTACTGGGGCTTGGTGAATTATCTATGGAGTTGTAGTTTTTTGTTCGACATAAACCACATTCTTGGGTTTAGAAAACTTTTGCACCATCGTCTGAAATACCATAAAAAATATTGGTGTGAATATCAGGCCGAAAAACGTTACGCCAATCATTCCGAAGAACACGGTAATTCCCAATGCTTGTCGGATTTCCGCTCCCGCTCCAGACGCAAGCATTAAAGGTAATACGCCAAAAATAAACGCAAACGAAGTCATAATGATTGGTCTTAAACGTAATCGACATGACTCCAGCGCGGCTTCGCGAACACTTTTCCCTTCCTCTAATTGTTCTTTGGCAAACTCAACAATTAAAATGGCATTTTTAGCCGCTAAGGCAACCAGCACAAACAGTCCTACTTGTGTGAAGATGTTCACTTCCGAATTGGTTAATATCAACCCGGCAACCGCGCTTAATAGGCACATGGGGACGATCAAAATAACCACAAGAGGCAGGTTTAAGCTTTCATATTGAGCTGCTAACACTAAGAATATTAGCAGTACAATGAGCGCCATAATGGGTGCCAAACTGCCGGAAGCGTTCACTTGCTGGTATGAAATTTCCGTCCAGCTATAGGTTACTCCCGGTGGTAATACTTCTTTGGCGATTTCTTCCATTGCGGCGATTGCTTGGCCTGAACTGAAGCCTGGCGCTGGTTTTCCGTTAATGTCTGCACTGGGGTAGCCGTTGTATCTTTGTACCGTGTTAGCACCATAGCTAGGTTTTAATTCTACCACCGAACCCACAGGCACCATCTCGCCAAGATTGTTGCGTGTTTGAAGAATCAGTGCATCTTCGGGTTGTGATCTAAAACGTTGATCGGCTTGAACAATTACTCGGTAGGTTCTACCAAATTGATTAAAGTCGTTAACGTAAAATGAGCCTAGATAGGTTTGCAGAGTTAAGAATAGGTCTTGTAGATCAATTCCCATCCGTTTGGCTTTTTCACGGTCAACATCGGCCAATATTTGAGGCGAGTTAATTTCGTAACTGGTAAAGCCAGCAACGATTTCAGGTCTCTCCCGAGTTTTAGCCAGAAACTCTTGGGTGATTTGGTAGAGTTTATCCGCACCGAGATCAAGGCGATCTTCAATTTGTAATTTGAAACCACCAGCGGGGCCGAATCCTCGAATGGGCGGTGCCGCTGCCACAAAGACAAAAGCACCTTCAACCGCAGACATTTTGCGATTTAGAGTATTTGCTAACGCTTGTCCGGTCTGCTCAGGTGGTCTGTCTTCAAAAGAATTCAGTGGTAAGAAAACAATGGCGCTGTTTGATGTACGTGTAAATCCGTTTACAGAAAGGCCGGGAAACTGAACCGCGTTTTTCACGCCGGGAGTACTCAGGGCGATTTCACCAACTTGTCGCACAATTTCTTCGGTTCGCTCAATAGAGGCGCCGGGAGGTAGAGCGATAATACTGATTAAATAGCCTTTATCTTGTTCAGGAACAAATCCTTTCGGTGCTTGAGTAAATCCAAATCCTGCAAGTCCGACTAAGCCAACATAAACCACGAGCATTACAATGCTGATGCGGAACGTTCGCTTAATTAAGTTCAGATAACCTTCAGAAGACTTAAGGAAGAATTTGTTAAAAGGAACAAAGAACCAATTTAAACCACCATTAATGCCGCGCTGAATTAAATCAGGCTTTTCACGATGATCTCGTAAAATTACCGCACACAGTGCAGGAGATAGCGTTAGTGAATTAATGCCCGATAATACCGCTGCAAAGGCAATGGTTAGCGAAAACTGCTGGTAAAAGGCACCATTAAAGCCGCCAACTAAGGCGGGTGGAATAAATACTGCGCAGAGTACCAGTGAAATCGCCACAATAGGACCGGCTACTTCATCCATGGAACGGTGCGCCGCCTGTTTTGGCGTTAATCCTTCACTAATACCGCGTTCGACGTTTTCGACCACAACAATTGCGTCATCGACCACAATTCCCACGGCTAAAACTAATCCCAATAACGTTAGCGTATTAATTGAGAAGCCAAATGCCATTAATGCCGCCATGGTACCAACAATAGATACAGGAACAGCAATAATTGGAATTAACGCCGCGCGCCAAGTTTGTAAGAACAGCAAGACTACAATTACCACTAACAGAGTAGCTTCTAGAAGGGTATTGATTACGGATTTGATTGAATCTTTAACGAATACGGTTGGGTCGTAAACAATCGAATAATCTATGCCATCTGGAAATCGGGTTTTTAGCTCAGCCATGGTCGAGCGAACACTGCTGGCAAGCTCTAATGCGTTAGCACCGGGTAATAAAAACACGGGTAGAGCAACCGCAGACTGATTATCTAAGAAGCTGCGTAATGCGTATTCGCTGGCGCCAAGTTCTACGCGTCCAACATCTTTTAAATAGGTAATTTGTCCGTCTGGAGAGACTTTGACAATAACCTGTTCGAACTCTTGCTCTGACTTAAGGCGACCTTGGGAGTTGATGGCAAGCTGAAATTGAGCCGAGCTGCTCATGGGTGATGCGCCAACAGAACCAGCCGCCACCTGCACGTTTTGTTCTTGTAGGGCACCAATAACATCGCTGACTGCAAGTTCGCGAGAGGCCATTTTGTGAGGATCTAACCAGACACGCATTGCGTAATCACCGGCGCCAAAAATACGAACTTCACCTGCACCCGGTAACCGAAGTAGGGTATCTCTTACTTGGATAAGAGCATAGTTGCGTAAATAAAGGCCGTCGTAGCGTCCATCAGGTGAATATAAGTGCACCACCAAGGTTAAATCGGGTGAGCTTTTATTGGCGGTAACGCCTTGGGCTCGTACTTCGGCCGGTAATCTGGGCAGGGCTTGGGCAATTCTGTTTTGTACTTGAACTTGCGCGCGATCGATGTCTTCGCCAAGGTCAAATACAACCGAAATTTGCAGAGTGCCATCTTGTTGAGCCTTAGAGTCGATATAAGTAAGACCCTCGACTCCGGAAAGTTCTTGTTCAATAGGTGCTGCGACCGTGCGCGCAATAACATCTGGATTTGCACCGGGATAGCGAGCAGAAATAACAATGGTTGGCGGACTAACTTCGGGATACTCGGCAATTGGCAATTCAAATATTGCAATTGCACCCGACAAGAAAATAAGTATCGATAAAACACCAGCAAAGATAGGTCTTTCGATAAAAAAGTGAGTAAAGTTCATAAAATGCACATAGTCTGGTGGTTTGCAATTACATTCAAATAACGTAATGAATTAACGTAATTTTATTAACGGCGGACTTTAATTAACGCGAAAAAAAATGGTAAAACCGAAATTTCGAAAACCAAGTTTCAAAAAATATAAGCTTGTAAAAATACAAATTTTTCAAAAAATATATGATTTAAAAAATAGAAAGAAGTTAAGCCTCTTTCTATTTTTTCGCTAGATTAGTGTTTTGCTAGAGGAGTGGGTTTTTTCTCTGCGCTTGTCTCAGCAATTTCTTTGGTATCTACCATCATTCCTGGGCGAATTCTTAAGCCTGCGCCTATAACAACAGCATCACCGGGCGTTAAACCGTCACGAATAATTCGTTTACCATCATGCAAGCCACCTAATTTTACTGGGCGGTATTCGATAACTCCTTTATTGTTTACAACTAAAACATATTTTTTATCTTGATCAGTTGAAATTGCGGAGTCCTCAATTAGAGCAGCCTCATATTCTTCAGTTACTTGCATTTTTACGCGTGCAACCATGCCCGGTAAAATAACACCGTTAGGATTGTCTACTAAGGCTCTAATTCGAATTGTCCCGGTACCTGCATTTAATTGATTGTCGATAAAATTCAATTGGGCCCTTATTGGATATTGTTCATCACCGGCAAAACCCACAAAAATAGAAGTGGATTTTTCTGACTCAAACACGTTGTTGTTGGTAAAGAGACGGCTAATAGAGTTGATGTAGGTATGTTCGTCGGTATCAAAGACAACATACATTGGATCGCGAGAAACGATAGAAGTCAGCACCGTTGAGCCAGCAGTAACGTAGTTACCGGCTGTGATGTTTGCTCGGGAAATAACACCAGATATAGGCGCTTTAACTTGGGTATAGCCCATATTTAACTCGGCTTCATGCAGTTGCGCTATCGCACCCTGATATTCTGCTTCAGCAGTTTGGCTTTGCGCCAAACGTCGACCGTATTCTTCTTCGGATACAGCCTGGCCTTTGACAAGTCTTTCACTGCGTTTTAACTCGGCTTTTGCCAGCTGCACCTGAGCTTCTGCTCTGGTTACCGCCGCTTGAGCACGTTCTAATTCGAGTTGATAGGGATCTGGGTCTATTTCAAACAACACATCACCTTTAGCAACGATACTGCCTTCTTCAAAGGTAACTTTGTTGATGTAGCCATCAACTCGTGGACGCAGTTGAACTGTTTCTATTGCTTGAAATTCACCGGTGTAAACCGACCAATCAGAGACGTACTCATATTCAATAGTATCGACATTAACAACAGGTAAGGCCGGTGCAGATTGTGGGGTTGTTTCACTTTGAGCATCGCTACATGCGTTGAGCAATAAACAGCTAAATACAGCAACAGCAACGCTATTGAGAGATTTTTTGCGCAATGAAAGACGTGGTAGGAATGTCTGTGAAATTTGATCCTGAGCGGACATAAGCTTGTTACCTTGAGCTCGGTTACTCTTAATTTAGTGTAAGTTCTTAAATTGAAAGTGCTGTAAAAGATAACAGCCTAAGATTAAAATGTGATCGAGTATTCTCTGTACTCGTTCAAACTTATTAAGGTGATCGCGGGCGAATTCGACTATTTTCTCGAATTTTTGTACTAAAAAACAGATCAGATAAAATTACTTTTTAGAAAGCGTATTTTTAAAAATCTACATACGGACTTTGGGCAAAGCTACATTAAAATAATTTAATATATTTTTTATATTGCCTACATTAGAAAATGTTGTATGTAGCAATTTAACAAATCCAAGCGTTTGTTCTAAAAACAAGACCTTTTAAAATTAATAAGCTTATCTAACGGAATGCTTTAACGTAAGCAGTAGATAATAGTTACACTTTGCCGGCAATGTTATTTAGTGAATTTGATCATTGAATTAAGATTTCTTAATCTCAATTTGCCTCTATCTTTACGTTTTTGAAAAATGTTACTATGGAGTAACATTTTGTTATGTTACTGATGAGTAACATTGTTCGTCAAGAGATTTTATGACTGAATCTAATAATAAAGCTTGTAAAGACAAGTCTCCGAAAATTCGTGTACGAGACCGCATTTTTGAAGCCGCGGCTGAGCTGTTTTATCGGCAGGGCGTTCATAATGTCGCTATCGATACAATCGTTGAAGAAGCTCAGACTAATAAAATGAGCTTGTATAGGAATTTTCAGTCTAAGGACGAACTGGTTGTTGAGTACATTAAACAATTAAACTCTAGATTTGAATTTGAGCTTAATCGTATACTTTCTGAAAACGATACCAATGCCCGCGCTGCAATTGTGGCTATTTTTGCCAATTTCGCCGAGCGTCCTAAAGAAGAGACTTGTCATGGCTGCCCGTCTGCGAATATTGCGATCGAGCTTAGAGGGCAATTTCATCCGGCTCTAGAACCAATTTTTCAGATCAGAGAATCGTTTCGGGATATTTTATTCGAATTGTCAAAATCGGCGGGTGCCAAAGACCCTAAAATTTTGGCAAACACCTTGGTTTTATTGTTTGAAGGTTGTGTTTTATCTAAAGTGACTTTCTCCGAGCAACAATGGCCGGGCGCTAATGTAAGATTGATTGTCGAAAATCTTTTAGATAAAGAACTTGGAGTTCAATCAACTTAAATTAGCGCGAATGTATAGAGTTTGTTTTTAATAAAACCATTTTTCTAGCTCATTAATATTTTCTATCATTAATTGTTGCGCCTCTGGCTTTACTTCGATTTTTTTTGGATCAATCTGGTACTGCTTTAATACGTAATAAACCAATGCTGCTCGGGTTTTAATAATTAATTTGTTGCGAGTCATATTGTAATCTTGGGCAATGATTTTACGTTGCTGGCTGCTAAGCCTAGTATCGGGAATTAATTTAATTTTAATTTCAGTATGCCACGACTCATCGTCTGAGCTAGAAACTAAAGCGTCATCTAATACATCAACTTCTCCTCGAAATCTGCTTAATACAAAATCTCTAAAATCTCTGTTTTTTTCACAATAGGCACGTATATGCCATCTAGGGCCAGTATTCACTAAGCAGTGCGGTTCAATAATTCGATCTTCAATCTTGGGGTTGCTTAATGAAATGTATCCGAGTTCTATTCTTTTTTTCTCACGAATCGCTCTAATTAATCCAGAAAGAATAACGGGAGAAATATTTCTAGAGGGTTGCTTAATAATTTCAAAATTTAAAAGATGATTTTGATCATATGAATGTTTTATTAAACTTTCACCTAAACCCAATTCACTTAAATAGTTAAGATATTCTTCAACAACGGCTTGGCTGAACAAGGGCTGAAAATGTTTAGTAATTTTATAACCTTTTAACGAAGAATCGTATTCTAGATTACGTGGAGCGATGTTCTTGACGTAGGTGTTAATTTCTTTAGACGCTTGTTGTCTTCCTATGCCAAAAGTCTGACACAAATGATTGGTAGTTAAGCGTCCTTCCCATAATGAAATGATTTCAATGAGCTTATAGCGCAGTAGAGTGTCAAATTTATATGTCGTGTTTTCAGGCATGTTTTTTAGAGTCATACTATATGTAGGGTGTTTAACCTGTATGTTGTTGTGGCTAGCTACCAGTTGAACGAGTGCTTGATCACAGAATTCGAATGTAGCCTAAAAAGCTACAGGTTTTTTTGATTTAGAATTTGAAACTCGTAAAATTATGACTCACTATGTTCCTAAGCAGTGTTTATGATCAAAAATTAATTGTATATTCATGGCTGATTTCTTGCGTACATATCCCTGCATAAAATACGTAATTATTTTGACGGAGGTTTTGGTGTGAGTGGCTTTTTTTCGACTATAAGTCGGTTGCGCTGGATTCAGCGTTGGAGCTTAAAACGTAACACTTTAAAAGAAACTGTGATGGAACACAGCTGGGAGGTTGGTGTTATAGCCCATATTTTAGGCTGTATTAACAACCAGTTGTTCGGTGGCAATATTAATGCTGACCGGTTATCTACCTTGGCGTTGTATCACGATTGCGCAGAGGCAATCACCGGTGACTTGCCAACACCTATAAAGTATTACTCAAAAGATATTGAAAGGGCCTATAAGGCGATAGAGAAAGATGCTGAAGACTCTTTAGTGGCTATGCTGCCCAAAGAGCTACAAGAGCGGTTTCGTCCGCTTATTTGTGGTAATGGTATCAGCGAAGACGAGAAAAAGTTTCTAAAAGCGGCTGACAATCTATCAGCGTACATTAAGGCTAAAGCCGAGCTCGCAAATGGTAATGAGGAATACATTCTTACCGTTAATAATTTGGAAGAGCAAATTGAAGAGTGTGGTTTACGTGAGGTCGATTACTTTTTAGAGGTATTTCTGCAAACCAAACAGAAATCACACGAAGAGTTACTTGCCGCAAAGAACCAGCGTGTTGCTGGTGTGCCAATCGATTTCCGCGGTATGAGTCACTTAGATATCATCAAAACTTTACGTGCACCTCGTACCGACACCAATAAAGTCTCTAATTTTTAAAAGTTGTACTTCTATTGGTAACATTTTTATAACTAACGTTGTATAAACAAAAAAGGCGACCAAATGGTCGCCTTTTTTATTGATTCAGTTCTTATACGCGAACTTCATCGATTTGTGTGGCAGCGATACGCTTGCCTTCTTCTGCGTTCTTTTGGAATTCAGAAATTTGGTTGAAGTTCATGTAACGATAGATTTCGTCAGACATTGAATCCAAATTCTTAGCAAATTCCATATATTCAGCAGGAGTTGGTAATTTACCTAAAATCGCACCAACAGAAGCAAGTTCGGCAGAGGTTAGGTAAACGTTAGCACCATCGCCCAAACGGTTAGGGAAGTTACGGGTAGAGGTAGAAAGAACGGTAGAGTTTGGCGCTACACGTGCTTGGTTACCCATACACAATGAACATCCTGGCATTTCAGTACGTGCTCCAGCACGGCCGAAAATGTTGTAGTAACCTTCTTCCATCAAAATGTGTTCATCCATTTTGGTTGGAGGAGAGATCCACATACGAGTGCTCATGGCACCTTTGTGTTGCTCTAGAAGTTTACCGGCTGCACGGAAGTGACCGATGTTGGTCATACAAGAACCAATAAACACTTCGTTAACTGCGTCGCCCGCAACTTCAGACAACAATTTGGCATCGTCTGGGTCGTTTGGACAACAAACGATAGGTTCTTTAATTTCACTCAGATCGATTTCGATAACAGCAGCGTATTCTGCGTCGGCGTCACCTTTCAATTGTGATGGGTTAGCTAGCCACTCTTCCATTTTACGTGCACGACGCTCAAGAGTACGTGGATCACCGTAACCATCAGCAATCATAGAGCGAAGTAGGGTGATGTTAGAGGTTAAGTACTCTTTGATCGCCGCTTCTTCTAGCTCGATGGTACAACCTGCCGCAGAACGCTCAGCAGACGCATCAGAAAGCTCAAACGCTTGCTCAACGGTCAAACCTTTAAGGCCTTCAATTTCTAATACACGACCAGAGAAGATGTTTTTCTTACCTTTCTTC
Organism: Sessilibacter sp. MAH3; assembly: GCF_054658275.1. Taxonomy (NCBI): domain Bacteria; kingdom Pseudomonadati; phylum Pseudomonadota; class Gammaproteobacteria; order Cellvibrionales; family Cellvibrionaceae; genus Sessilibacter; species Sessilibacter sp. MAH3. The sequence goes on from NZ_BAAGIE010000025.1 coordinate 31,801, forward strand.
TCAACAGTCAAAAGACCTTCTTGGATAGCGTAGTAAGGGATAGCGTGTACAAGGTCACGAAGAGTGATGCCAGGTTGTCTTTCACCTTTGAAGCGAACCAATACAGATTCAGGCATATCCAATGGCATAACACCGGTTGCAGCTGCGAACGCTACAAGACCAGAACCAGCTGGGAAGGAGATACCCATTGGGAAACGAGTATGAGAGTCACCACCGGTACCAACGGTATCAGGAAGCAACATACGGTTTAACCAAGAGTGGATGATACCGTCGCCTGGACGTAGAGATACACCACCACGGGTCATGATGAAATCAGGAAGGGTGTGTTGAGTATCGATATCAACTGGTTTTGGATAAGCGGCGGTGTGACAGAAAGACTGCATAGTTAGGTCAGCAGAGAAACCTAAACACGCAAGGTCTTTTAGCTCATCACGAGTCATAGGACCAGTGGTGTCTTGTGAACCAACGGTAGTCATCTTAGGTTCACAGTAGGTTCCTGGGCGAATGCCTTGACCTTCTGGTAAACCACAAGCGCGACCGACCATTTTCTGCGCAAGAGAGAAGCCTTTGCCAGAATCAACAGGGGCTGCTGGTACACGGAAAATGTCAGTTACCGGTAAACCTAGAGATTCACGTGCTTTAGTGGTTAAGCCACGGCCAATGATCAGGTTAATACGACCACCAGCTTGAACTTCATCAAGAATCACGTCTGACTTGAACGCAAATTCGCTAAGAACGGTACCGTCTTCAGACAAAATTTTGCCGTCGTATGGGCGAATTTCAATCACGTCACCCATGTTTAGCTCATCAACAGGAGCTTCGAATACCAGCGCGCCAGCATCTTCCATGGTATTGAAGAAAATAGGAGCGACTTTACTACCGATACAAACACCGCCAGCACGCTTGTTAGGTACACCTGGGATATCGTCACCGAAGAACCAGAGTACTGAGTTTGTTGCTGATTTACGTGAAGAACCGGTACCAACTACATCACCAACGAATGCAACAGGAAAACCTTTTGCTTTGATGTCTTCGATTTGCTTCATTGGGCCAGTTACGCCGTGCTCTTCAGGCTCAAGACCTTCGCGAGTCATTTTGTACGCAGCGCGCGCGTGAAGAGGGATGTCTGGACGGCTCCATGCGTCTGGTGCAGGAGAAAGGTCGTCAGTGTTGGTTTCGCCGGTTACTTTGAAAACAACCATTTTGATGCTCTCGGCAACTTTGTCGCGATTGGTAAACCATTCTGCATCGGCCCAAGATTGCATAACAGCTTTCGCGTTTTCATTGCCAGCTTTCGCTTTTTCTTCTACATCGTGGAAAGCATCAAACATTAATAGGGTGTGTTTTAATTCTTCAGCAGCTAATGTTGCTAGCTCTGCGTCGTCGAGTAACTCAACAAGAGTTTCGATGTTGTAACCACCGTGCATGTTGCCCAGCAATTTAACAGCGTATTCTTTTGAGATTAGTGGGCTTGTTGCTTCACCTTTTACGATGGCAGACAAGAATCCAGCTTTTACGTAGGCCGCTTCGTCAACACCAGGAGGTACGCGATTTGTAATCAAATCGACGAGGGTTTCTTCCTCACCTGCAGGTGGATTTTTTAGCAACTCAACAAGTCCGGCAACTTGCTCGGCGTTTAGTGGCTTTGGAGGTACGCCTTCAGCAGCGCGCTCCTCTACGTGTTTACGGTAAGCTTCAAGCACGGTTGATATCCTCTTTTAATATGGGTTACTCCTGACTACAGGATCTCTGCTGCCGGAGGCTATCCATGACACACATGGATCGACTGCTCGACAGTGTGAAAACACCGGATAAACGCAGTCATCTAGATGCTGTTCACAAATCCGCCGGTCAATCGGGGCGACAATTCTACAAGAATTCCACTAAACTGTTAAGAATTTGGCGGCCTTTGTAGACTCCAGCGTCTGTCAAAGTTAGCAATTGCAAATTGCTAACGAATAGAAACTGCTCAAGTTGATCATAAAAGATCTGATTTATCGATTCGAATCTTACTCGTTAAACCAAGGAGATCCTAAATAAATGGTGTTTACACCCGTGCGCACACCGTGTGTTGGTATATGTTCTACAGGAATTGGTGACGAAGTTTGCCGCGGATGTAAAAGATTTCATCACGAAGTTATCGAGTGGAATTCATATACGGAAGAACAACAGCGGATAATAATCGCAAGGCTTGAGAAATTTCTTGCTCAAACTGTGGCCAACAAAATCGAAATCGTCAATCAAAATCTTCTAGTGTCTCAAATGAGGCATCAACAAATTAACTATGACATGCAGCAAAACCCTTATTGTTGGGTTTTTGCGTTGCTAAAAGCAGGCGCTAGTCAAATTCTATTCCCCGAAGACTACGGTATAAAAGTTTTACCTGAATTTAGGAATTGCACTTTGGTCGATATTCGCAAATTTATTGATCAAGACTTTTATTTGCTATCATGCGCTCACTTTGATCGATACTTTCAGCCTTCAGTCTAACTGATAAGCGCTATCAATTAGGCTTTGATTTTTACATTTGTGACAATTCTGTTCAGATTAATTAATGTACTCATTAAAAAATAATCTTTTTTAAGCACACGATAACGATGTGCTTTAACAGTAGTTAAAATGTTGCTGGAATATTTAATGTTAAAATCTGATTATTTTTTATGATTATGAGCTCCAACCTTCAAACACCAACGACAGCGATTCATCCTCGTTTCCTAGCGTTACTCGAACCTATTCATCGTTTCTTAAAGTGTGAGACACCTAAGCGATGGCTTGAGGAAGCTGCAAAACCTGAAAATTTACCAGTATTGCTGATTGATCACTGTAAGTGCGAGTTAAAAGCCGCCCAAACCGGCATGTTAATGATGCGGCGCTACGCGCTTTCTGAAGAAGGTAAACGACAGATTGAAGCATGGGTAAAACCCTACGAAAACTTTGTGTATTTTCGTCAAGACTTCAATAACCATACATCCAAGCAAGACACATTTAATATTGAGTTAGAACTAAAAAACGACGACGAACTTAATGCCGATATTGTCAAAAAAATGGTTGCGCTAGTCAAAGAAGAGCTTCAGCATTTTGAGCAGGTACTGGATATTATTCAAAGTCGAGAAATTATTTACGAAGAAATTTCTGCCTCTCGTTACGCGCGAGGATTATTGCAAGAAGTTCGCACCCATGAGCCTGCGGCAATGATTGATAAATTAATTGTTGGCGCCTACATTGAAGCACGTTCCTGTGAACGTTTTGCTTCATTGGCTCCGTTACTTGATGAAGACTTAAAAACCTTTTATTTGCGTTTATTAAAATCGGAAGCGCGCCATTACGAAGATTATCTAGCCTTGGCTCGCAAGGTCGCGGCTACATCAAAGAAAGAGCAAAAATTAATTGATGAAAGAATTGAAAAATTTGGGCAATTAGAAGCTGAATTGATTTTATCGGAAGATGACGATTTTCGCTTTCATAGTGGTGTTCCTAGGTAATTAATACAATGAGTCGATAATATTAGAAATTTAAAGAAAACTAATTGCTAATATTCTTCAATAGCAACCACGGCCCGTGAGGCTGAAGTAGGGCGGTAATTACAGCAGCAACAACAGCCTTATTGATTCAGTTTTAATTGCATAAAATGATATTCTAATTAATATTGCTAAAATACCTGTTTTAGCGAGATGGTTTTTTAAGATCTCAAACGTCTTTAACTTTAGGAACTTCTGATTAACTCATCTATGATTTAATCAGAGGACAGAAATTGAAAATGCGATTTCCAATTTCTTCACAATTTCAATCACTTACCGTTCTTGAAATTGGCGACACATCCTTGTGTCGCGAGAAACTCTAGGTTAATCCGAGTTTCCTTTAATAGGTTTACTGACTAAACTCTGGTTTTACTTCACAATACTGTTTTCTATGTGGGATGGTATGTGCGTAAAAATGCATTATTTAAATGCTATAGTTAGCAATAGCGCTCTAGCGTACATGTAATTTTAAGGTAAAATCTCTGCAAATTCTTACCCAATGTCTATAGTTATCCTGTGTTCAGCCGAAATAAAATTCAACATTTAATTCTTCGCATCAGGATATCCACATGGGTTGGTTTGGCTTTGGTAAAAACTCTGATCTAACCGTTAAGAAACAAGGCGTGCTCGTCGAACCCGTCAAGGTGTTGAGTTTAGCCTCTGGTCAAATTTCCTCACAAAAGCTAGCGAGCTTAGATCACGCTCCTCATGAATGCAGTTTAGTCATTGCTTTTGTCTCACCGCATCTGGATTTTGAGCAAACCATACAACGGTTGAAGTCTGCAATGCCTTTTGCAAGAAATGTGGTTGGTGTGATGACCGCCGGCGAATTGAGTTCTTGTGATTCTAATCTGTATCATCGAGCAGATTCGAGTTGGGATAATATCGTTGTGCAAAGTTTTAGTAGCGCTATTTTCGATAAGGTTGCTATTAAAACTGTGCCTTTACATTGCGAAGATATCCGTTCGGGAAATATTAAATTATCGCCCGAAGAACGAATTAATAAAATAAAATCTGAGTTTTTACGCCTAGATGTACCTTTTAAAGTAAATTATCAAGATTGCTTAGCCATTACGTTCTTTGATGGGCTTTCAGCCAGTGAAAGCTTCTTTATGCGCGGTTTGTATGCCAGCAATCGTTTTCCTTGTTATTTTATAGGTGGCTCCGCCGGTGGTAAGTTAGACTTCCAAAAAGCGTATGTTTATGACGGTAATAAAACAGCCCATAACCAAGCAGTGATGATCTTTGTGAAGTTGGCAAAAAATATTCGTTACAGTTTGCTAAAATCTCATAATTTCGAAGCTACGCCTTTTCATCTTACCATTGCAGAATCCGACGTACATACGAGAACAGTACACAGCATTATCAAACCTCAGACAATGGAAATTGTTAATCCGGTCGATACCTTGTGTGAATATCTAAATTGCACGCCGCAAAACTTGGCTGCAACCTTGGGTAAAAGCTCGTTTGCCATTAATATCAATAATGAGCTATTTATACGGTCAGTCTCTAATATAGACATAGAAAATAAAACGATTAGTTTTTTCTGCGATTTACAAATGGGTGACGAATTAATCTTAGTCCGAGCCAAAGATTTTGTTCAGTCTACCCATAATGCTTATCAGAAAATGATGAACAGCAAGCCGGGTAAGCCTTTGGCGATGATCGCAAACGACTGTATTTTGAGACGATTAAATAATGCAGATAAGTTAAATTCGCTAAAAGAATTTAGCGATATCCCTGTCGCCGGTTTTTCTACGTTTGGTGAGTTGCTTGGCGTTCACATGAATCAAACATTAACTGCGTTATTCTTTTTTCAAGTAGAGAGTGGCAGCAGTTTTTCAGACGATTTTGCTGACAATTTCCCAATTCATTATGCGAATTTCAGAGAATATTATTTTATTAGTAAAATCAATAGCATGGAACGAATATCAAGCCTGCAAAATACTTTGATTAATTATATTAACGAGTATCGAGATGTGCTTCAGCGAGTTACCGGAATTTTTGACAATGTCTCTCAATACGCAGATAAAACTGGAACAATACTGTCGGATGTACAGCAAAAATTCTCGGGTTTTTCTAACGATATTGCTCAACAATCTGGAGAGCGTCATCAGCTGCACACAAAGGTTAATGAGTTGCGACATAACTCTGAAGAAGTTTTGGATATTTTAAGTGTTATTTCTGGTATTGCCGATCAGACCAATTTGTTAGCATTAAATGCTGCGATTGAAGCGGCTAGGGCGGGTGATGCGGGTCGAGGCTTTGCGGTTGTTGCCGATGAGGTTAGACAGCTGTCTCATACTACGCAAGATAGTCTTAATAAAACAGGCGATACCATTAATGCCGTAACCAGCTCAATTGGCTCTATTCAATCTGCAATTTCACATACCGAGACATTTTTAGAGCGCATTTCTGAAAGTAACAATATGCTAAGCTCAGAGATTGATATATTAGTAAAATCATCCATTTCTGCTGGTGATGAGGTGCGTGAAAGCAGTGAATATATTTCAAACATGATTCGACAAATGGATAAGATTGATCAAGATGTTGAAGCTATCCAAAGACTAAAAGGTCTAAAGTAACAAATTTAATACGTATTAAATTTGGGAGTTAACAAATGATTTAGAGCGCTTTATGCGCTCATTTTTTATTGCAAGGTTTAATCTGCCTGTTCTTAAATGGGACCTAAAAGTTTGTCGTATTTACGACTTAAAATATCGTAAAAATTCTCTCTTAATTGATTGATTTCCAGCTTTATTTTGTTAATTTCTTCTGTGCTAATGTCTTGTCTTCCAACATAAGCTTCTTTTCTAAAAATGGCGATTTTAGCGCCGTAAAATCGTAATGTTTTTTCCATGTTCTTTTCGCCAAGCATTAACAGAGTTGCTTCTGCTTCGGCGAGTTTACTAAATTGTTGTACTAATTCTTTGTTAATTAAACTTAGTTCATCTTTGCGACTATTTGGCCAGCGGTCGCCAAACTTTATGGATTCAGATATTAAGGAAGAGTATTTTGAGAACGCGTGGCTTACGCTGCCTACATCAGCGGCGATTTTTTCAAGCAGTTCGATTCTTCGATTAAGAAACGCGTTATCGTTGGGGTGAGCTTTTCGCCAGTGATGTAACCAAACAAAAGAGCCAGTTAGTAGGGCGCCTAAAGAGACTTTTACACTCGTATCGATGAGCTGCCAAATAACAGATTGGTCCATACCTTACTCCGTAAATACTCGTCTATCTATTAACATCAATTACTAAAGAAAACTTCAATCGCGCCAAATTGACAGTTTTTTGGCACAGTTCTATTGATGTTGAGTAATAGAGCAACACTTAAGCCAAATTAGCCTCCAGCAATTTTTACGATGTAACCTTTTGATTCTAATAATACTTTTATTTTTTCTCGATCATCGGTTTGCATTTCGATAGTAAAGTCTTTAACCGCCCCACCAACGCCGAGTTTTTGTTTCAAAAATTTGGCGATATCTTTGTGGTTGTCAGGAATTCCTGTGATTAAACTGACTCCTTTGCCTTTCCTGCCTTTGGTTTCTCGCAAAATTCGCACAATTCCATCGCTAGGCGGTGCCTCTTTGGATTCAGGTTCTTCTTTTACTCGCCCGACTTCTGTTGAGTAAACTAATTTTGATTCCTTAGCCATACAGCATATTCCAATGTAAAAGTAAGTGAATATTCAAGGTGGGTTTAGGAAGCTCTGATTAAACCAGGGATGAGTTAATCAGAAGTTCCTAAAGGTTTACAAACGGATCTACAAAGAGTTTAAGATTTGACCAGTTTTTGTTTGGACATTCCTAAAACGATCAAAGCGCAACCAATTCCAAACGCATACAGAGGATTCAAACCTTCAAATCGCCATACATGTAGCAACGGAGCAAGAATGACAGCGGTGAACAGACCAATCGACACTAAGGACTCAGCGTTTTCTGGGAGTTTTATGGCTTTGGTGCAATGAGGGCAAGGAAATTCTTTGCGGTTTAGGTATGCCTTTAGTGAGCCTTGGGTTTTTAATAACTCCTTGCTGACTGGAACATCACAATAAGGGCATCTTAGCGTTTTCACTAAAGAGATCATGAGTCACTCACTGGATTATAAATTTGTAATTATATTATTATCGCGGTTTGTACATCAATTTTCTTATGGGTGGTTGTGCTGGGTGCTCATTCGAGCTCATTCCAGCGGTCCTAAAAGTTGTTTGCTTCTGTTTGCAAATCACTAGAGTATGTAATGGTACTGATGACGAACAAGTAGTTGTATTTTGAACCAAAATCATTTTGTTACGGTTCTCAACAGTTAAATTTTTGCGTGGTTAGCAATCTCGAGAAAGCAATGCGGAAGGTAAAGTGAAAAATTCGGAGAATAACGCGGCTAAAAATGCCCAACAAACTTTCTCAGAAGAACAGAAAGAGTCTCGAAAAGAGTATTTATATCGGGTGATTTTTGGTACCGAGACTCCGGCCGGAAAAGCCTTCGATCTTTTTTTAATTTATTCGATATTTATCAGTGTATTTGTCGTAATTTTTGACTCTATTTCCAGCTTGTCGGAAAATTTTCGCGGCTATTTATGGGTTCTGGAGTGGTCTTTTACGATTCTATTTACTGTCGAGTACATTTTACGTTTGTATTGTTCACCTAATCGCTGGCGTTATATGACCAGTTTTTACGGCATCATCGATTTGCTGGCTATTTTACCCAGTTATCTCGGATTATTTTTAGCAAATACCAACTATCTGATCGTTATTCGCCTGCTAAGAGTTTTGCGAATATTTAGGGTCTTAAAATTAATTCGCTATCTACAAGAGGCGAACTTACTGCTGCGGGCAATTATTGCATCAAGAAGAAAAATACTGGTTTTTTTTGGTACCGTATTAATTTTGGCCATCGTATTTGGTTCATTAATGTTTGTGGTTGAAGGGCCAGAAAATGGCTTTACCAGTATTCCAACCAGCGTTTACTGGACGATTGTTACTATTACAACCGTTGGTTATGGCGATATTACACCACAAACTTCACTGGGACAGGTTATTGCCTCGTTTGTAATGTTAACGGGTTATTCTATTATTGCGGTACCTACAGGGATTTTAACCGCTGAAATCAACCAAGAAATGCTCTTAGAGCGAACTCGTATTGTTTGTTCAAACTGTGAAAAATCCGGCCATGAGCGCCATTCTAAATTTTGTAAAGAATGTGGCGCCCCTTTACCTGAGCATCTTTAATTATGTGTTTTGGATTGTGTGAAATACTTCTAAAAGAGATATTTAACAGCGTAATTAATGTGGAAGCATTGCACAGAAAATTCAAGATTCTTCAGTAACGAATGTCTTTGCTCGGGTAAAATTTCTAAATAAAATCAAAGTGTTGTTGGCTTTTGTTGCCGTGACATCTGTTGTCGTTCGCTAAAACTGTAGCCAAATTAGGGTTTTCTATCTGTCTAATTAAGAATGATCTTTAAAAATATCTATAGGAACCTCCGATTAACTCATCCATGATTTAATCAGAGGACAGAAATTGAAAATGTGATTTCCAATTTCTTCACAATTTCAATCACTTACCGTTCTTGAAATTGGCGACACATCCTTGTGTCGCGAGAAACTCTAGGTTAATCAGAGTTTCCTATATTTACTGCAACCATTATTCGAGCCGTTGCGTCTGATCTTGAAACTTAGATGATTAAATAGAGAAACCGATTAGGAGAGATTATGAAAACACTAAAGTTGGTCCGTATTAGTGTATTGAGCCTTGGCTTAACCAGTTTGCTGAGCGGATGCATTTTTGTGGCAGGCAATACGGCATCTGATTGGAGTGCATCACACAATATTACTGCCGAAAAAATCAGTCTGTTGGATTTAGGCCAAAGTAGAGATTCAGTTGTTGAAAAATTGGGAAGTCCAGAAAAATCCGAAGCATTCACAATCAATAACTCGGAAATCTACGTGCTTTATTATTCTACGACTGATTCCGATGATAAAGATGGTGAAAAGGTAACTACGCCGCTGGTCTTTAAATCTGGAAAATTACTGGGTTGGGGTCAAGAAGTTTTGGACGATTACCGACAGTAATAAATTTAAAATAGATTTACAAAAAAGACATTGACCAGTTGCTACTGGTCAATGTTGTATTAGTTTTAGTTATGCTGAGCGGGCCGCTCGGTGTTCTGGATCTAAACAAATCTGCTCATGAGCGTGATTTGACGGCGGCTTTTGACCTTCAATAAAATAACGCAAAATACTTTGTACATCGGCTTCGTTAGTAGTAATGAGTTCGGTGTTTCGTAAAGCTAGCTTATTTCTTACTCCGTCTCCCGCCGATCCGGCAATAGCATAATCAACCTGATGCAATGGGTGGCGATTGCCATCGTCGCTAACATGCCATTCGTGCAAAGTGCCTGATGAGTTTAAGGCAATACTCCACAAGAATTTCGATTGAGCGTTATCTCTAGAGATTGTGTAAATATCCCAGTGTTTGGCTCTGCCTGCATGAGAAGACAAGGTTAACTCGTCATCTGTGGCGACCGCAACAAGCAATTGAGAAGGATTTTTTGTACAAGCATGAAGTACGGACATGACTACGACCTCCGATGTTTAACTCTTGCTAGCTTAATTTATAAGCATCTGTTCGAATTGATCTATCACAATTGACAATTAGAAATATTAAGCCAAGAAAGATTAAGCCGCTCTGGTAAATTTGTACCTGTCTTTTGGTGCGTATTTACGCATTGTCATCGCGAGGTTTGTAACCTTAGCTTCGCTATTTCATGAAGTGTGTTGGTTCTAAATTTAAGTTTGGTTTTGATTAGCAGAACAATTAATGTCGAATTTTAAAGTAGGTGGCTGCGTTTTAAGCGGAAATATTCACTTACTAGACGAACATGTAAAAACTCAGGCAATGTGTCTATAACAAACACTCCGGCTGAACGCAATTTCTTAATGACTAAGCTGCGTTCATGCAAATACTTATGCGTGGCCGTAAATGCAATCGAAGAATCAAAATTTACGACAGGTTCTTGGAGTTGATGCTCAAGCGAGGCTTCTTTGAGACTTGCAACCAAGACAATATGTTTTTTCGACAGTAATCGAGTTGCCTTTATAAGATCGTCATGATCCTCTTCACGAATGTTACTAACCAATACAACTAACGATCGACGTTTGTGGCGCACGGTAAAGTCTTCTGCTAGCTTCAAAAAATCGGTATTTTCGAGTGTACTTTGAATGTCGTACAGGTTATTGAGTAGAGTATTAACGCCATTTACGCCCTTAACTGGACTTAAATAGCGATTGTCTCCCGCAAAACTGAAAAATCCGGCGGAATCACCTTGGCGTATGGCAATATAAGCGGTAAGTAAAATGGCGTTCAGAGCGTAGTCAAAATGACTCAATTCATCGTCTTTTTGGCGTAGGCGTCTTCCGCAGTCGAGTAAAAAGAAAATTTCTTGATTTTTTTCGTCCTGATATTCACGTGAAATAGGCCTTCTAGCTTTCGAAGTTGCTTTCCAATCAATTTGCCTGAGAGAATCGCCCTCAACAAATTCGCGCAATTGCTTAAACTCCATGCCTTCGCCGCGACGCTGAGACAAATGAATACCTAATTGTTGTATTTGTCGTTCTACACCCATATTTGATAGCTGGGCGATAGGAGAGAAATTCGGATAAATTTTTACATCAGTATCGTTACCAAGTGACGTTTTGTAATCCCATAAACCATTGCGAGACTTTATTCGGAAAACAGGCGCTGCAATGGTGGTATTGCCACGGTCTACAGGTTTAATATGATAATTAATAAGGTTGAACGTGCCTTGTTTTAACAAAAACTGTAGCGGAAAACCTTCAAATTTTATTTTTGTGTTGGGCGCGAACGCGGCAGTAATATCAATATCACGAGCTAAGGTATTGGTAATTTTCAATGAACATTTTGTATTGTTACCAAGTGCTAAAGAGCTTGGAATCTGTTGTCGAATGCCCAGTCTTATGATTTTCCCTACAGAGAAATAATCAACGAAAGCAACAATCACAATAAATATACCCGCTACCACCCACACAGAGCTCAGTAGATCCGCAGCGGATACCGAGAAAATACGTAAAACGGCCGTAATGAGTGCCAGTAAACCCCAAACGAGTAGAATTTTTAAGAGTTTTTCGGTGGGTCTCATACTCGTGGAGCTTCTACCTGATTAAATACTTGCATCAAAACTTGGTCGTTCGTAAGCCCATCGATTTCCATTTCGGCAGCGATTTGAATACGATGCCGTACTACCGGAAATGCCATCTGTTTTACGTCATCGGGCGTTACAAAGCTACCGCCATTAATCAAAGCTCTGGCACGAGCGGTTCTCAATAATGCCAAACTTGCTCTAGGGCCTGCGCCGCGTTGAATTGCGGCACTCTCGCGAGTTATACGAACTAATTTAACCGCGTAATCAATTACTTGGTCATCGATGGTAATTTCGCTAGCAAGTTGCTGAAGTTTTAACAAATCTTCTTTATTAATAACATCATTTGATTGTTTTTGTTGTTGATCAGTAACCGAACCAGTTGTTAACGTTTTTGCCAACAAGAGTTCATGATCAAAGGATGGGTAATCAATAAATATCTTCATTAAAAAACGATCAAGTTCAGCCTCAGGTAGAGGGTAGGTACCTTCTTGATCTATAGGGTTTTGGGTAGCTAAAACCATAAATGGTTTCGACAAGGGTTTTGACTGGCCTTCAATAGTCACTTGACGTTCTTGCATTACTTCAAGTAATGCGGCTTGGGTTTTGGCCGGAGCGCGGTTAATTTCATCGGCCAATAATAGATTAGTAAACACGGGACCTGAGCGTAATCGAAATTTATTACTCTCGGTATCAAACATAACATGACCGGTAATATCAGATGGCATTAGGTCTGGAGTAAATTGAATGCGTTTAAAATCACCATCAAAGGCGTTAGCCAAAGCACTCACAAGTAAAGTTTTACCTAATCCAGGTACACCCTCAATTAAAATGTGACCGTTTGAAAGTAGGGCAATTAATACCTCATCAACTACTGTTTCTTGTCCAAGTAATACTGAATTTAAGCGATTTTTAATTGTGTTGATTAAATTAAATGCTGTTTCTAGTTCCATGAATTTGCCTAAATTGATAATTCTAGTTTTACAATTTGTAATGTGCGAATAATTTCGATGAATTCAGCCTCAGAGCTAATTTCATTTTGATAAATGGCTTTATACACAAATTGAGGGTCAATGTTGCAAGTTTTAGAAAGCCAATTTGTAATATCTTGTTTGGATTTTGATTTGTTCAAAGAGTGGCTTGGTCCAATTCTTTGAAAACTTGTATAGCGCAAGATTTCTTCTCTTAGTGATGCGACCAGTAATAGCGGTTGCTTCTTTTTCCAATGAAAATTACCAACAGCTTTTATATGCTCAATCAGAGATCTACGTTGATGGTTATTTACCGTTACTGGCGGTGTGAAGCGTTTACCTAGATGAATTAACCACAACAAAACAATAAATGTTATTGAAATAATCAGTTCGTAGCTAAATTTCCACATTAATGTACTCAACGAAGCAAAGTTCGAACCTAATAAAAAAGTTACCTTTGATGAGTTTAATGTCATTACCGCTAATAAATATGCATTGTCATCGGCGGAGAGATAATTGTTAGACCAAATTTCGGTAGATGAGACAACAGTAATCAAACCGTCGCCTACATACATTTGTATAAACCTTACCCCGTATTTATCGCCGGCCCAATAAAAAGGTTTATAATCGTCGTAATTTCCTTCGTCAGCGTAAAAATATTCATGGTCTATAATTGCCAATGTCGGAAAATTAATACTCAATTCATCGGGAATACCTTCGAAGTTGAGTTTAGTTATGTATTCTTCTTTGGTACTGTTTTGGTCGCTAGTATCTACATCCCCGGCAATAACTACGGCTTCATCGGATTCAATTTTTTCTAATTCCGACTCTAGAGTATTTTGTGTGTCAATATCATCAGGTTCAGTATTATCTGTAGAGTCATAATCGTAGGTTTCATAATAAACACTAAAACCCAAGTCGCTCAGTAGATCGTTGCCGAGAGATTGATCATCAGTGTCATTTAATGCGATGACTAAATGTCCACCACCGGACAGCCAATTTAGTAACTTTTCTTTTTGCTGTTCAGAAACGACATCCGCATACCGATTAATAATGATGGTGTCGGAATCTGCCAAGTTTTCGATTTGTTGCAAGCTGTTTGCTTGCTCTACTGTGGCATTGTTTTTTTCCAAAAATTGTTGTGCGGCCAAAAACCTATTAATTCTAGCTTTTTCGCTCCAACCCAATTCTTTTGTTTCCGTATATGATTCCATGAATACGAAAAAGAATGCTGTGACTAGGACTGCGATACAAACAATAATCGCTAGCAGAATTTTCACTTTAATTTTCATTTGGGAAAACTCCCTGCCACGATAAGCACAATTCTTCTATTGGCGAGCGATTGGGAAGTGTGTGTCCGTAGGCTACGGATTGCCAAAGTTGTGTGATTTTCTTTAAATAATCAGACTCTTTCTGATTACCTGAGCGCGTAACTGTTTGCAGGCATTCGCCTTCGGTTTGGCTTTCGTAAAAATGAAATCCTTTTTGGTGCATGAGTTTCGTTAAGCAGGCTCTGTAAAGCAGACTTACGGCTTGTCGAGGTTTATTCTGGTCATATAAAGCCAAAACTTCCTGTGGAATATCTTCGGGCAGATTTTCTTTAGTCACATCTAAACCGAATAGTATTTCAGGTTTAGGTTGCTGTGCGCGAAACTTTCTTTTCCACTGAATGTGACGCGTCAGAAAAGCGAAATTTTCTTTATAACGATTTAATAAATAAACAACGGCAGTGATTAAAGCGCCGATCAATAAATATTTCACCAGCACGGCGATAATATTTAGATCAGGTGCTTCACCTATATCCACTTTTGGGGAGCTTTCAAACAGTTTTTGAAAAAAATCTCGGATTTTTTGAAGTAATCCATCCGACCAGGAATCAGAGTTCTGTGAAGATTGCTTCCAACGCCATTTGGTGACTTCTTTTGTTTGGCGAAAATCAGGGGATTCATAGATCTCAATGATTGCTTGTTGATAAATTTGTCGCTTGGAGCTCAAATCTTCCACAACAACTTCGTCTTCAAGTTCTATTTCCGAAAATTCTTCTACCGATAAATGTGTATCAAAACTATCCGGCTCTGCTAAGGTTGGTGTTGATGATGAAAATAAAGCACAGCCAAGTAATAAACTCGCTAAAGTTAACGATAAGTTTCCTGTTGACCTGTATTTATCTTTTTTAGCCATTTTTTGGAACTGAATGTCTATATCCCAGGCTTCTAACTGAACGCGTCGATTGATATAAATCATAAATCCCGAGCAGATGAAGAATGGTGAGACAAGAGGTGCAAGAAAAAAATAACTCAGTATAAAAAAGTTAAAATGGCCGCCTGCAATATCGGAAGTGAGTATGCTGTACTTATCGTACAAGGATTCTGGTAGAAGTAATGATATGAGCGCGTCTAAACCGCCTGCCAATAAAATTTCGGATAAAAAGCAGATTAAACTCAACATAATCGCTTCTCCACTACCACGAACGTGCATTATTGACAAACGTTTGCTGCGGTCACTGCCGGTTAAGCCTTCTAAAACGGTAATAGGTAAATCAAAGCAACGAGTGGGACTAAGGCGTCGCCATGAAATCCATTTAATTGCATCAAAGCGATTTATTTTTACGAGATTTGATAATACTGTTTTTACAGAAAGATATTCACTAAAAAGTGCTCGACTGGCAAAGTAGAGCGGGGCGCGATCAAAAATAGGCTTCAGAAACCACATGCCTATAAACGATACCCAAAAGTATTCTGGAATTAGCCAGTAGCACAGTATGCTTACAATCGATGCCGTTGTATAAAACGGAATGGCATAAAGTAGAAATAGCGGTTTAAACCAATTAATCGCAAGTTTGCAACCTAGATCAATGGCTTCCCATGGGCTTCTTTTTTTGGTGTTAATACACAGTTTATCGAGTTGCATAACGTCGACCCGAGAAACAAAAATATAAAATTAATATAATTGTTCCAGCGGCACCAAAACCATACTTAACGATTAAGGGTAACGCAGAACTGGATGACCAAAAAGCTTCAATAAATGCGGCGATTAGCAACATAATAGCGGAACCAAAAACTATTGTTCCTGCTTCTTTTGAGGCAATTCTTATTGCTTCTAGTCGAGTAAAAGGCCCGGGAGAAATTAAACTCATTCCAACTTTTAATCCTGCGGCTCCGCAAAATACAATAGCGGTTAATTCGAATGGGCCATGGCCGACCACAAAGCTGTAAAAAGTTTCTGAATAACCGACTAATGTTAAGTGGCCAGCAGTACCACCAATATGGATGCCATTGAATATTAAGATGAAAATGGTTCCTACACCCGCTAATAAACCCAGTGCGAAGGACCTAAAACCAATACTGATATTGTTGTAGATGTAATGACCGAACATGGTTATATCATCTGAGGCGTTTCGCTCGCGACCCAACGCGTCGTTGCTTGGATCGTACATGCTTTCAAAGTTACGAACGTCAAAAGGGTCCATTATGCTGTAAATGAGTTCTTCATTTAGATAGCAACCAACACCAAATAAAAACAAAGGTACAATAAAAAATAATGTCGCTATTAGGACATATCTTGAGTTATTACGGATAGCGCTTGGAAAGCTGTGAGCGAGAAAGTTAAGCCACTGGTGTTGTGAATAAACTCGTTCTTGATACAGTAAATGATGAGAAGAAAGAACTAAATCATTTAAACGATCTACAAGTGCAGATGTGTAGCCCCGAGATTTAGCTGTCGCCAAGTGCTGGCATAGAGATCGATAATGCGAAGGAAACTCTGCATTTAGTGCTGCAATTCGAGTTTCTAAATCTTTATCAACGGCTCTATTTTTTGACTTAAAAGATTTAAACCAACTTTTAATGGAGAGCGTTTTGGTTGCTTCTATCAGTGATTCAATGTCGTCCCAAAGCTCTGTATTTTGTTGTTCAAAAATTTGCTGTTTCAATCCTTGCCACCTAAATACCAGCGTCCAATACTTTGTATGTGTTCAACCGCTTTTTTGTCTTTTAAACCATGAATGGGCGCAAGAATGTTCGCAAGTTCAATTTTGCGGCCTTGAGACAACTCTGAATCACGTTCCGTGAAATCGATGATAGCAATTTGATCTTCTAAATCCAATGCGCTAGCTGGAGCCGTGGGTGCAACTTTGGGCAGTGTGAGTTTTTTCTTCGTATCACGATTTTTGTAAACCACAACCGTTCCTGCGGAGAGGTCGCCAAGACGCTTGAAGGAATCGTTTGATAACGAAAATATTAATCCGCCGATATAAAAAAACGGCAAAAAATCGGCGGTTCTTAATAAATTCCTGATAATTGAAGGCCCCCAGCTAACCGCGGTAAGGTCATCGTTTACTACAACAATCCCCGTGATTTTTTTGCCGGGAGTTTGCCCGTGATAGAGAACTTCGAATAGGACGGGATAAAACCATTCGACAATAAAAAGGGTAATGAAAACTACCCCTATAGACCATTCGAAAACGTCAAAAGCTAGGGCGACGGCATAGCAAATCGCAAATCGAAATGAAATATCGATGCCAAACGCCGCAGCTCGAACCATAGGCCCCGCGGGTTTAGCAATTAGGTCAATTCCTTCGGGTGTTTCGACGCGGTATTGGACATCGATTAAATTCATAAGGCAAGTTTAGCGATTAATTAGCAGATACTGAACTTACACCAAACATATTGCGGTAAACAATACCTAACGCGATAAGAGACATAGGCATCGTCCAAAAAAGACCAATGAACAATGGAATTGCTGCAATAAAGTTGATGATGGATAAAATGATTATTAATCCAAACATTGGGAACCACTTACGCGTTACCGCTTTTCTCGATGTTTCCATTGCCGTCCAAAAAGACATATCTTTGTCTAAAACTAATGGGGTAGACATACTGTAAGCAATTGCTAGATAGATTCCTGGAATAAAGAACAAAAAGTATCCGATTTGAATAAATAAATTGGATACTATGACCAGTAAAATTAGAGGTATTATTTTGGGGAAGTACGCGAAAATTTCACCAACTTGCAACGGGGCATTAACTGCACGTTTTACACCCATCATCAGTAGGCCACCGAACATAGGAATGTACAAAATAGTCAGGACTACACCAAAAATAAATGAAGTAATCATGCTCGAGAAAAAAGACTCTGAATTTTCGCTTTCTATAATTTGCTCAAAAAATGAATAACCTATTGCGAGCATTATTATCGCCGCAATAATACTGAAAATACATGCTGCGACATTAATGGGTATTTTGGCACCTTTGGTTCTGGCCCAAGCTTCGCTCAGTACTTCGCCAATTTCTAAGTTGTAGTTGCCTGTAATTCCATTTTCAATGGAGCCGTTGTTTTGGGAAAATTCTGCATCTGAAAGTTCGGATTTTGGGGCTTGATAAACGTCAGTCATAAAAACCTCCGTGTTAGGTTAATACTAAAGTTGATGAATAAATTTATTCTCAACCATAATACGCTGAAAATGTTTTAAGTCATTCCTGCTTTTCAAAATTTTTCAATCAGGGCGTAAGGCTTCTAATTGTTTGAATAAAGCTACAATGTTTATTCTTTTGCAACGATTGATGTAAATTTGTACTCAAAAATTATTTTCTTATGCAGTTTTAGTGTTTGATCAAAAACATAATCTCACCAGTGCTTGTCTTTTATTTAGGAAACTCTGATTAACCTAGAGTCTCTCGCGACACAAGGACACAAGGACACAAGGACACAAGGACACAAGGATATGTCGCCAATTTCAAAAACTGTAGGTGATTGAAATTGTGAAGACATTGGAAATCGCATTGTCAATTTCTGCCCTCTGATTAAATCATGAATGAGTTAATCAGAGTTCTCTTTAGTAATTCGGATTTGATAAAAAACTCTTACATTGAGGCTTGCAACGTTTAGCTGTGCAGATGAGGGACTTTATCTGCTCAACTAGTTGCTTCTAATAAATACTGTGTGATTTTGATTATTGGCAGAATGAGCAGATCCACCTCCAAATCTTTTAAAATTTTAGACGCTTATTGCTCTTTGCGTGAATGATAAATGCACTTGCCTCAGAACACTGTGAGTTAAAAGGAGTTTTTTATTATTGCGTCTGTATGTATTTTGGGTTGTTTGGAGCTTTCTAAATTAATAGCTTTGGAAGAGGGATGTTTTAAAGCGTCTGAGAAAGGGAAAGGTTTGTGAGAGAAATTCTGTGAGCTAAAAAGTGAGCCATTCACATATTAAAAATTACGAATGGCTAGACGAAAACGGTGTGCTGTTTTTTTAGGCGGTTTCGAGTTGTTTTGCTGTTTTATTTTTACTCTCCGTTTTTACACAAATCTGGGAGTTTGTGGGCTCCAAAGAGTCTTCGGCAAGTATCTTTACGGATTGATTGGACAACAAATTAAGCTCTAGAGCAAGGTGACTGGATTTGCCAGAAGTCTTAGACTCTTTCTCCAGATTTTTCCAATCAATTAAAGCAAAGCTGCCGTCAAAGTTCTCTGCCAATGCTGTACAAGATTCAACCCAATCGCCGGTATTGTAATAGCTCACATTGTGAAGCTGCTTCATTGCTGCATGGTGAATGTGTCCGCAGATAATGCCATCAAAGCCTTGTTTGGCTGCATACAGCGCTGCGACATCTTCGTAGTCAGAGATATGCATTTGCGCACGTTTAATATGAGTTTTCAGAAACCCGGCAAATGACCAATAGCCGTATCCGTACTTGGCACGAACATAGTTGAACTGGCGGTTTAAAAACATCAATAGGTCGTAACCCCAATCGCCAATCCATTTTAATATCTTGTGGGCGCGCGTTACGCCATCAAACTGATCACCATGCATTACTAATAATTTTTGCTTGTCGGCGGTAATGTGCGTGATTTTGTTGATGAGTTGAATGGTATCAAAACGGTTGTTTGCAAATTTTCTTAAAAACTCGTCGTGGTTACCGGCAATGTAATAAATTTTAACGCCGTGTTTGGACATTTTTAAAATGCGTCGAATGACGCGAGTGAAGCTTTTCTTCCAAAACACCTTTTTCGCCATTCTCCAGCCGTCGATAAAATCACCCACAATGTATAAAGACTCACAACGGTGTGATTTGAGAAATTGGTTTAATTGCTCGGCTTTACAATCTTTGGTGCCTAAATGAACGTCTGAAATGAAAATTGAACGATAATTGGCGGCGGGCTTGGAAGAGTTGTCTTTCATCAGATCAAAATATATCCCGGAGTCTGGGAAGCAAAAATAGGGTGGTGTTTTTGAGCTGGATGAATATTGAACGCGGTGTATTGCAGGAAAGTTGCAGTATTTTTACCAAATAGTTAATTCTGGCGACATGGATGCCTTGGTCGTGAATATTTCGACTTTGGGTTTCTACATTGGCGCCCGTTTGGCAAAATAGGTGTTTATTCCACAGGATATAAGCGAGACATTTTTGAACGTATCTGAAAAGACCGAATCTTTGCAGCAGCAAATCGACGACCTACAAGCTCGTGTTGCTTTTCAAGAAGATAGCTTAACCGCACTGGATGAAGTGATAGCCAAGCAAGATCGAATGATTATCGAACTGAATAAAAAGTTAGATATGCTGGTTGGAAGAGTTAAAGATTTACGTGATCAGCTGCAACAGGGCGGTGATCCTTTAGAAGAGCGACCGCCGCACTATTAAATTCTAATAAAAACAATATCTTATGTGTTTGTTTTAAAGTAGATTGTTTTTATATTTTCTCATTCGCAAGCCTATCAACATCTTCAAGTCGCTGTTCCAGTAAGGCTTTTTTATAGTCGGAATCGGCGATTTTTAGAGCATTGTTAAGCTGGATTCGAGCTTTGTCGTAAATACCATTAAGAATAAAATATTCCGCGCGGGCTTCGTGTAAACCCAAAATATTACCCGCCAAACCTCGAACTTCGGCCAGTAAATACCAAACGTAGTCGTCTTTTGGGCGACGCTCACTGTGGTTTGTTAATATCAGTTCGGCCTGTGAATAGCGTCCGGCGTCCATCAATACTTCTGATAAGGCAACATTGAGTGGGTGGCTTTGTGGCCGCGATTGCAAGGCGTCATAGAGTCGGGTAATTGCCTGTTCTGCGTTACCTTGTTTCGATTCAAGTTTTGCCAGTGCGGTAATATAGGCGACTTCATTGGGATCTTTTTCGATCAGGTAACGCAACTGTTCTGCGGCCTCATCAAACTGGCCTGCGTCTGTTAATGCTAAACCTAAACCGTAGCGGCTGGCATCCATTGACGCCGTTTCACCGTCCAGTTCGTGACGAAATATCTTCGCAGCCACGTTGGGATTTTCTGAGTGAATCAGTCTTGCTCTGGCCTGCATTAAATAAAATCGCTGATTAACTTCGTACTGTTTAGGTTCAAATTTCTGGGCGCGGTTACGAGCATCGGCCACGCGGCTTTCGGTTACCGGGTGCGTTAATAAAAACTCTGGCGGTCTAGATGTGTACCGCAACTCTCGTAGCATACGCTCAAACATCTCAGCGCCAGCTTCTGGGTTTCGTCCAGAGGCAATCATAGTTTGAAAACCAAGTCGGTCGGCTTCTTGCTCGTTTTGTCGGCTAAATCTGAGCTGTGAATCTAAAGCTGCTGCCTGGGTTGCAGAAAGCGCCGCTAAACCAGCATCGGTGCTGCCGGTCGCCGCCGCTAAAATTAAGCTCGCTAAAAGTCCAGCCATGGTGGGAATGGTTGAATTTGCTTGCTGCTCTAGCGATCGCGCAAAGTGACGTTGGCTTAAATGCGCAAGCTCGTGGGTGAGTACCGAAGCCATTTGGTTTTCGGTTCCTGCATACAGGAAGAGCCCCGTGTTCACACCAACAACGCCGCCGGGAACCGCGAAAGCGTTAATGGTTGGGCTAGGAATAATCACCAAGTCTAAGTTGTAATCTCTTAACTGACTGTAGGGTGCAAGATCTTGTAAGAGCTGCTCAATGTATTCGTACATGAGCGGATCGCTAGAGGTGCGAACCTGTGCTCTAAACGCTCTTAGCCAAGCTTGACCCAGTATCTTTTCACGTTGCGGCGAAATACGTGAAGAGCTGCCATCGCCCAAATCGGGTAGCCGGATTTCCGCCCTAACTGTTGGCGAAGAGGTGCCACCAACTAACAATATCAATGTAGCCGCTGACGCACAGAGACTTTGAGTTAATCGTTTAGGAATGAATGATTTTGAATCTATTTTTTTTGCTAAGAGCACAATAGGTATATCTCTTTGTAAAAACCAATATCAGTGTACAGCCGTTCTCTGATTTCAGTCGGAAAAGCGTGTCTTTTAAGATGCTTAAGATGACGTAATGTTCAACTTATCATAATTGCTACGACTTAGTAGATATCTTCGAAAGATTTGTTCGCTTGAGCAAAAATCAAGCAAAGAAACAGTTTTGAATCTGTCTAAAAATAGAGCTTTAAGGATTGTTTCAGCTGTGAATTTTTTTAGTAAAGACGTTCTCGTGTGTTTATTATGCAGATAACTGATAGAATAAATTACTTTAAATCTGTTATTTAAAGTACTGATAAATAACTAAAAAAACATATTAATGAAGGGGTTTGTTAATTTCTCTGTGCGCTGAACTGAGTATTTATTATTGTATCTTTTAATGGCGCATAGAAATTTCTGCGCCAATTTGTTATTGTAAAAACTTCTCATTTAGAACCTTTTTGAACGAGCTGTTAGTGGTGAAATTTTTCTTGGCACAACTCCTTGCGTTAATGGTTGCATTGCAATCCTTCGCAGCGATTGCTGATATTCATCAATATCATCAAAACGGTCTCGATCACCTAGAGTTCAAGCACGATCATAAATTGCTCGCTGAAAATACCACCGTGAAAAATTTCGAAGACGCAGTGGGTGACTCTTCAGTGATTAACCTTGATAAAGCCGCTTTAAAAGATTCCAAACTACCGAGTAAAGATTGCCACCATTGCTGTCATTGCCATACACACGGTCACCACGCAATTCTGAATACATCCACTGATTCTGCTCCACAAGAGCGTATTGCGGCACTTTCAAAGTATCATTTTCCAACCACTTCTTTTGATCCTTTCCCTTTATTCAGACCTCCAAGCGCGTAATCCCTGCGCACACAACTATTCTATTTTTAAAATTTAAATAGCACGTAATCGCGACGGCTCCATCTCGTTCTCGTTGATGGTTGGCTTTCGCAGATAGCATGTGCTTGATGTAGGGATTCTTTATGACAAGGTTTTTAACGTTGGGATCTTCCCAAAGAATACTGAACTATGTGTTAGCTGTTGTGCTGAGCTGTGTTTGTGCAAACTTCGCTTATGCCAGTGAACAAAGCCAGCGACAGTGGTTATTTTGGCTGCTGGATTCGGTTAAAAAGCATCCGAGTTCCGATGTGCTAAAAAATCAATATCTCGCCCAGATGTCCGATTCAAAGGGCTTAGAAAGACCACTTTACGACTACGAGTTGGAAGCCGAGCTAGAAAAAAACGGCGACGACAATAATGTGTTTGTGGGGATCTCTAAGACACTGGATTGGTCGGGGGTTCATTCCGAGCAACTTGAACAAGCTAAGTTGCTGCAAATTGCCGCCAAGCAAGAGCTTATGGCTGCACAACTCAACCAGCTGCGAGAGGCTTTAGAGGTTTATGTTACCTGGTACAGTGATCGTAGGTTAAACAGCCAAGCCTTACTGGAAAAGCAGCAGCTTGATGCCTTAAGTGCTTTAGTGGCCGAGCGGGCTCGTAATCGTGATCTTGGTTTGGTTGACAAAAACATGGCTGATTTGGTGTTGGCCCGCAAACAAGCTTCGATTGCGACACAGCAAAGTGCCACTCTAGAAACCGAGTATGTTTTTAATCAGTGGTTTTCATCCACCGAAATCAACACTCAGGTTTTTGATCAGGCACTTGCTGAAATCTTCGTAAATTACGTGTTTAGTGAAGATACTTCTGATTTGAGCCATCCCGATGTTCTTTTGGCAAAAGCTCAATGGCAACTACAGCTACAGCAATCCGCCGTTGTTGAAAAATCCATTAAAACCCAACCGACCTTGGGTATTGGTGTGGGCGAAGACGAAAGCGAATCCGTAGTTGCGCTGCGTTTTGGTGTGCCACTGGGTCAATCCCAGCGTTTGAAGTATCAACCCATCGCTGCTCAGCAACAGGCGCACGCGCTGGAAGCTTACTATCGACAGGAAGCCATGTCCTTTAAACACCGTGTTGCTATCGCTCAACAGCAGTGGCGGTTGTTAAAAAGCGATTATCTGCGTTGGAAAAATACCACCAATACGCTGCTTGATAACTCGACATTACTCCTAGAAAAACAATGGCGATTGGGCGACATAGGCACAGCAGAATACTTGCGCTTAAACGAAGAACGCAATCAAACCGCGGTTGCGGGTATCGAGCTAGAAAGAGCGTTTTTCTTAAAAACCATCGAATTAATGTATCTCTCAAATTTTTCTGCGCTGTATAACACCAGCGATTTTAATTTATTTAATTAACAGAAAAATTCCCCGAATTTATAGGCTTATGTATGAAACCCACAATTCTTACTCAGATTATTTTTATGAGTGTTTTAAGTGTTTATGGTGCCCATTTAAATGCGACGGGCATAGACTCTAATCACGAAGAACACGAAGAACACGAAGAACACGAAGAACACGAAGAACACGAAGAACACGAAGAACACGAAGAACACGAAGAACACGGGCATGACCATGCCCATAAAGAAGGTGTGGCATTATCAGCGTCTCAGCAAAGTATTGCCGATATCGCAGTTCGTACTGTGCAGGCAGATATAGTGGAATACACCGTATATGCACCGGGCGAAGTCCTCTCTAATGGTTACACCAGTTATGTGGTTTCGCCACGAGTGCCGTCGGTCGTTGTGCAACGTCATGTGGCTTTGGGGGATCACGTTTCAGAAGGACGAGACCTAGTCACGCTGTTCAGTGCCGAGGTTGCCGAGTCGCAAAACGATTATTTAACCGCGTCTTCCCAATGGAGCCGTGTACAAGAACTCGGTGAAAAGGCGGTTGGCCAAGAACGATACTTAAATGCGAAAACTCATTTTATTCAGTCGCGGGCGACGTTAATTAACTACGGTATCAGCGAAGCCGACATAGCAAAAATTCCGCAATTAAAAGCCAGCGAGTTTGGTTACTACACATTAACGGCAAGCACTGACGGCGTTATTTTGGCTGATAGTTTTGCTCAAGGTGAGCGAGTCGAAGCCGGGCGGGCTTTGTTGTCGGTTGCTGATGAAAACACACTTTGGGTAGAAGCGTTTTTACCACCCGATGACAATCCAGAGGTAGAGTTGAATGACTCGGCCATTATCAAAGTTGGTGATAAAAGCTTATTTGCTCAGGTTGCACAACAAGCACACACCATCGATCACGTGACTCGTACTCGCAAGCTGCGTTTAACGGTGCAAAACAAGCGTCATCAATTGCATCCCGGATTATTTGCCGATGTTTTTTTTCTCTTAAAAACCGAAACCCCGATCATTGCGTTACCGGAAGAAGCGCTAATTCGTAAGCCTGACGGTCAGTGGATTGCCTACGTACAAAACGATGAGGGCGAGTTCGCCGAGAAATCGGTCACGCTTGGTCGTCAGCTCGGTGATTTACACGAGATTAAAGGGCTAAAAAACGGCGATTCGGTGGTTGTCTCCGGTGCGTTTTTTATCGCATCCCAACAAGCTAAGGCGGGTTTCGATCCGCATAACCATTAATTAAGAGGTGGTTATGTTTGATCGAATCATTCTATGGGCCATTAATAATCGGTTTTTAGTGGTTATCGCACTTTTGGCCACTTGTGTCGCCATTTTATTGCGATTACCCAGTCTAAAATTAGATGCCTTTCCCGATGTTACCAATGTTCAGGTATCCATAAACACCGAAGCGCCGGGCCTTGCCGCCCAGGAAGTCGAACAATTAATTACCTTTCCCATTGAGGCGGTCATGTATGCCTTGCCAACGGTGGAAGAGGTGCGTTCCATTTCTAAGACCGGTTTATCGGGCGTTACGGTGGTGTTTAAAGAAGGTACCGATATCTACTTTGCTCGCCAATTGGTCTTTGAGCGATTGCAAGCCGCTCGTGAATTAATTCCCGACGGCGTTGGCCTGCCAGAAATGGGGCCAAATACCACTGGGCTTGGGCAAATTTACCAATACTTATTAAAAGTAGAAGAGGGTTACCAATACTCGGTGACTGATTTAAGAAGCCTAAACGATTGGGTCGTTAAATTACTGCTGATACCTGCAGAAGGGGTTACCGATGTTTTATCGTTTGGTGGCGAGGTTAAACAGTATCAGGTCAATATTAATCCCGCGCGATTATTATCTTACAACCTGAGTATCGACGACGTTATTGCGGCAATTAACCAAAATAACACCAATGCTGGTGGTTGGTATTTAAGTCGAGGCCAAGAACAATTAGTGATTCGCGCAGCCGGTTGGATTGAGCCTAATCAAGCAGGCATAGAGCAAATTGGCCAGATTCCGTTGCAATCCATCGATGGTGTCAGCGTGGTTGTATCTGACGTGGCAACGGTGGAATTCGGTGATGAAATTCGCCAAGGCGCCGTTACCATGAGCCAGCGTGATGACAGCGGTGAAGTTCATTCGCTGGGTGAAGTCGTTACCGGCATTATTCTGAAACAAACCGGTGCTAATACCCAACAAACCATCGAAAATATCGAAAACCGAGTTACCTTGGTTAATCAAGCATTGCCAGAAGGTGTAAGCCTGCAAGTTATTTACAACCAGTCGAGCTTGGTGAATAGTGCCGTCAATACGGTTGTGCAGGCACTAATCGCCGCGTTTATATTTATCTCTATCGTATTGGCGTTATTTTTACTGAATTTACGTGCAACTTTATTGGTGCTTATTTCTATTCCCATTGCCGTGGGTTTGGCGCTTTTGGTCATGATCGAGCTGGATTTATCCGCTAACTTAATGTCGCTGGGTGGTTTGGCGGTTGCCATTGGTATGTTGGTAGATGGCTCGGTGGTGGTGGTCGAAAATGTGGTCAAACATCGGCAAGTCAACGAAGAAACTCAGCAAGTCGAAGCGAGTTCGGTAACGGTGTTTAACGCCACCAGTGAGGTTGCGCGCTCGGTTTTTTTCGCGACCCTAATTATTTTGGTGGTGTTTTTACCCTTGTTTAGTTTTGAGGGAGTAGAAGCTAAATTATTCGAACCCATGGCAGAAACCATTATTTTTGCCATGATATCCGCGTTGTTGGTTGCTTTAATTGTGTCACCGGCACTGGCGACTTATTTTTTCAGTCATTCTTCTTTTTTCAGCGGTTCTTCTTTATTCAGTGATTCCGCGAAAGAACTCAGCGAGAAAACCCCAAACAGTAATGTCGATAAATCCCCTTCGGGTTTTTGGCAACAACAATTAGGTGCAGGGTTAAATGCCTATAAGCGCGCTTTGCATTTTGCGATTCGCAAAAAGTTTTTAATTGCCGGATGCGCCGGCGTTTTATTGCTGCTGTCTTTATTGTTAATTCCGCGACTCGGTACCGAGTTTGTTCCAGAGTTAGAAGAGGGCACCATAAACCTGCGAGTTACTCTCGCTCCTTCGAGCAGTTTGCAAACGGCGCTTAGTGTGGCGCCAAAGTTAGAAGCCTTATTGCTGGAATTTCCTGAAGTTCGCTACGCGTTATCGCGTGTAGGTCGGCCAGAAATCGGTGGTGATCCAGAGCCGGTCAATAACATCGAGATCTACATTGGCCTAACGCCGGTAAATACTTGGACCAGCGCCAGCAATCGTGCTGATTTACAGCATTTAATGGAAGAAAAGCTCTCGGTGTATCCGGGATTATTGCTGAACTTCTCGCAACCCATCGCCACTCGGGTTGATGAACTGTTATCGGGTGTAAAAGCCCAGCTTGCCATTAAGTTGTTTGGCCCAGACCTGTCGGTTTTAGAATCAAAAGGCCAAGAGATTGAAGCCTTGGTTCGAGAGATTCCCGGTGCGGCGGATGTTGCGTTGGAGCAAATCGCCGGTGAAGCGCAATTGGTGATTCGCCCAGATCGCAGACGACTGTCGCGTTACGGATTATCCGTCGCCGATATTACGTCATTAGTTAATGCCGGTTTGGGTGGTCAAGCTGCGGGGCAGGTCATTAACGGCAATGAACGCTACGATATTTACGTGCGTTTAGACGAAAGCCATCGCAACCGAAAATCCGCCATTGAAGAGTTGCGTCTGCAAACGCCCAGTGGTGCTTGGGTGCGATTAATTGACGTTGCCTCGGTTGATATTGAATCTGGTCCACCGCAAATTCGTCGTGAAGAAGTTCAGCGTCGCGTGGTGATTCAAGCCAATGTTCAAGGTCGTGATATGGGCAGCGTGGTTGCGGATATTCAAAACGCTTTGGCGGAGCAAATCGAGTTGCCGGCTGGATACTCAGTTAGCTATGGCGGACAGTTTGAAAGTCAGCAACGCGCCGAAGCTCGCTTAAGTGTGGTTGTACCCTTATCTATTTTACTGATTGCCGTATTGTTGTATCTCGCTTTTGGTTCGGTATCGCAAGCGTTGCTGATTTTGGTAAACGTACCCTTAGCCGTTATTGGCGGAATAGTTGCTCTTTGGGTTAGCGGCCAATATTTATCGGTGCCCAGTTCGGTTGGCTTTATTACCTTGTTTGGTGTTTCGGTACTGAATGCAGTGGTTTTGGTAGAAAGCATCAATCGCCGATTGTTTGTTTCTAATAGCATCGAAGAAGCAATCATTGATGGCGCCGTTTCGCGTTTAAGACCCGTACTAATGACCGCTATTACTTCGGCATTGGGTTTAATCCCCATTCTGCTATCTAACGGAATTGGATCTGAGATACAAAAGCCGTTGGCCACGGTGATTGTAGGAGGGTTAGTTACCTCAACCGCTTTAACCTTGGTTATTTTGCCGTGTTTGTATGCGGTATTTTCTCAGCAGAAAATTCAAGAAGCGCAAAAACAGGCTACTTAAGCCTCGGTGAATCGATCTACCCGTCTTATCTTTTTACTGAAGTCTTTTCACTGAAGGAAACTCCTTTTGGGGTTTCCTTCGTGGATCCCTCAATCTTCAATCTGAAAGAGTCTCTAGATCAAATGCTGATCACTTACGGTTGTGATTCTATGATTCGTTTATGATGCCTTGAGAAAGCTACGTTTTGGTATACGGCTCGGTTTATACTAAAGTGCTGCCTTTGTTTAGAACTTGCATACTATGACTGACGAAAATCCCATCCAAGCCGATCACACCATAGACGCAAGTGGCTTGGCATGTCCGCTGCCGCTGCTCAAATTAAAGCTGGGTTTGCGGGAATTAGCCGTTGGTCAAACCATATGCGTTATTGCAACCGATGCTGGCTCAAAAAAAGACATTCCCGTGTATTGCGAGCTGTCGGGTAATCTGTTGCTAAAAACCCAGGAGTCTGGAGAACGTATTTTATTTTGGGTGAAGCGAGTCAATAAACCTTGATAGCCTGTCACTCAGTATCGTTTGAAGAAAGACGGTAACCTTTTAAGATTAATATGCCTTTTAAGGTTTATATGCTTACAAGATAGAAGCGCTTTTCGTAATCAGTATTTTTTTAGTTTTGTTTTTAGAATGCTTTATTTTTAACCAGATTCGTTTTGTTTAAGGTCTCAAAAAACTATGCTCAATATTTTCGGTTCGTGGATTAACCGTTACTTTTCAGATGAAGAGGCCGTTTTACTCCTTGTCTTTTTGGTAGCCGCACTGGTTATTTTGTTAACACTTGGCGCCACTTTAGCGCCTATGTTTGCCAGTGTGATTATTGCGTTCTTGTTACAAGGTGTTGTTGGCAAACTCAGAAAAGCCGGAATACCCCATACCTTTGCCGTAACCATTACCTTTATTTTATTAATCGGATTTTTAGTCGTTAGTTTATTAGTGATCTTACCGATTTTATGGGATCAATCGCGCAATCTCATTTCTGAATTGCCCACCATGATTTCAGAAGTGCAAAAAGTCTTATTATTGCTGCCCGAAAAATACCCAACATTTATCAATCAGCAGCAGGTGCAAGAAATTATTGAGCTGGCGCGCGGCAAAATTGCGCAATTTGGCCAAACTCTGCTAACAGTATCCTTAGCCAGCTTGCCTGTATTAATTGCAGTGTTAGTGTATTTGGTATTAGTACCTATTTTGGTGTTCTTTTTCTTAAAAGACAGCAACCAAATTCTTGCTTGGCTTTCTTCTTTTCTTCCTCATAAACGCCCAGTTATGCGTAAAATCTGGACCGAAATGAACCTTCAGGCGGCCAATTACGTACGCGGCAAGGTTATCGAAATTTTTATTGTCGGTACCGTTACCTATGTTTGCTTTGTGCTGTTGGGGGTGAATTACGCGTTATTGCTCGGCATTGCCGTGGGCTTGTCGGTAATTGTTCCTTACATTGGCGCAACCGTAGTCACCATTCCTGTGGCATTAATTGGATTTTTCCAATGGGGGTTTACCAACGAATTCTATTATTTAATGTTGGCGTATTTTGTTATTCAAGCCTTAGATGGCAACGTATTAGTACCGCTGTTATTTTCGGAAGCGGTTAATTTACACCCAATTGCGATCATTCTTGCGGTGCTCGTGTTTGGCGGCTTGTGGGGTTTTTGGGGCGTATTTTTCGCCATTCCATTGGCGACCTTGTTCAAAGCCGTGGTAAGTGCTTGGCCGTTAGCCCATAAAGAGCTAGAGGCTCAACAGTAACTGAGCGAATTGCCTGACTTTGGTGTGAACCAACCCAAAGCATCAAAGTCAGATAACAATATTTTAGGGATCGAAGGCTAAACAGGCCGGTACATAATTTAGGGGTTATTTATACATGCAAAACCGTTTAAAAAAATCTGTATTCAATCTGCAACACACCTTATTTAAACGATTTATCAGCCGTTCAAATCCACAGTCCACAGCCGCTCAAACAGTTTCAAAATCACCTCAAAAACTCCCTAAATTAAAAGTGCTGGTCGTCATGGCCGTTGCTTCTACCATCAGTTGGCAAAGTTTTGCAGTAACTATTCAAAAAGGCGATATCGATGACCGTGAGTATCGTTATTTTGAGCTTGAAAATGGCTTGAAAGCGGTTGTTATTCACGACGAAACCGCCGATAAAGCAGCCGCTGCCTTAGACGTGTTTGTTGGCAGTAACGATAACCCAGACGATCGCTTAGGCTTGGCGCACTTCTTAGAACACATGCTGTTTTTGGGTACCAAAAAATACCCAGAGCCCGACGCCTACCAAGATTTTGTCAGTAAAAACGGCGGTAACCACAACGCCTTTACCAGCTCTGAGCACACCAATTATTTCTTTGAGGTAAAAGCCAGCGCGCTGCCTGAAACCCTAGATCGCTTTGCTCAATTCTTTATTGCGCCTTTGTTTACGCAAGCCTATGTTGATCGCGAACGTAAGGCCGTAAACTCAGAATACAGCGCTAATATTAAAGACGATTTTCGTCGCAATTTAGACGCTTACCGCGAAGTGGTAAATCCTGAACACCCATTGTCTAAATTCAGCGTTGGTAGCCTCGCAACACTGGCCAATCGTGTTGACGATCCCGTCAGAGAAGATTTAATTGCATTTTATCGCAAATATTATTCAGCTGATCAAATGACTTTAGTAGTTTTAGGCAAAGAAAGCCTGGATGAACTACAAACCCTTGTGACTAACTTATTCAGGCATGTGAAAAAGAATCGCGCAGAAGTTATTCGTGAAGGTGTGCCTTTATTTGAAGAAGGCAAGCTGCCGTTAATGTTATCGACAATTCCCGAAAAAGACGGCCACAGACTAACCATGATGTTCTCAGTACCGCCAACACTGGAATATTTCCGTAAAAAACCGCTCAGCTACATTGGTAATTTAGTCGGTCACGAAGGTGAAGGTTCTTTGCTGGATGTACTTAAAAAACAAGGCTGGGCCGAAAACCTAAGCGCTGGCGACGGTTTAAGCGATCGCTTTAATGGCAGCTTTTTGGTATCGATTCAATTAACCGACGAAGGTCTTGCCCATAAAGACGAAGTAGTAGGGTTGTTTTTTGCCGAAATTGAAAACATTAAAAAATCGGGCTTAAATAAATGGCGTTTTAACGAACAAGCAAAAATTGCCGATATTGATTTTCGTTTTAGCGAAAAACAATCGCCATCAGGTACCGTGAGTTTTCTCGCCGGTGTTTTACAAGAATTACCGCCAGAAAATATTTTAAACGGTGGTAGCCTTTATGAAAAATTCGACAAAAAACTCATCAAGTCTTATTTGGCAGAAATAAAACCCGAAAATTTATTTTTGCATTTGTCTTCAAAAACCGTAGAAGCCGATAAAAAATCCGATTACTACTACACGCCATACAGTGTGGAATCGTTAAAAGGTAAAGAATGGCCGGTGGATAAAGACTTGGTCGCTGAACTTGCCTTACCAAAGAAAAATCCGTTTATTGCTACCGATTTAGCCCTGGTTAAAGATACTCAAGATTCAGAAATTCCTGAATTAATCGAAAAAAATAACCTAGACGTGTGGTTTAAAACCGATACCTCTTACGAGGTACCTCGCGGTGTTGTGAATATTCGTTTCTTATTACCGAATGTAGCTAAAGACATTAAAGGCGCGGTAATGCTTGATTTGTTTGAGAACATGGTTGAAGAAAGCTTGCAGTCGTACAGCTATCCAGCCAGTCTTGCGGGTTTAAATTTTGGCCTAGGCAGCAACAGCCGTGGTTTCGATTTACGTATTGGCGGCTATTCCGATAAACAGGACGAGCTAATTAAACGCATTATCGAGCAGTTACAAGATTTTGATAACCTAGCGTCGCATTATGATGTAGTTAAAAACCAACTAGAGCGCGCCTGGACCAACAACAGCCGACAAACTCCGTACTCACAGATATTTTCTGATGCTGCCGCCACCGTGTTTTCACCAAAGTGGACGATCGAAGAAAAATTAGCGGTATTAAAAACCATTAATTTGGACGATTTAAAACCGTTTACTGCCAGCTTATTTGCGGGTGCCGACACCGAAGTATTGGTATTTGGTAACTTCACCAAAAACGATGCAAGCAATATTGCGGCCTTAATTGACGCTAACCTGTTAAAAGGCGCTAAAAATAACCTAGAACTGCCCAAGGCTACCGTTGTTAAATTACCCATCGGTGATACTTGGAGCTGGCTTGATGTTGAACACCCAGATAACGCCTTAGTGGGTTATTTACAAGGGCAGGGCGACAGTCTTGAAGATCAAGCTAAAATGATGTTGTTAGAACAAGCTGTTGATGCCGGTTTCTACAACAGTTTACGAACCGATCAACAATTAGGTTACATTGTTGCTACCACATCAATGCAAGTTAAAAACGTACCTGCAACCTTATTTATTGTTCAATCACCAACGGTACCTATTACCACCATCAAAGCTGCTATGTTGGAATATTTAAAAACCTTTAATGCCGCCGAAAACTTTGAACAAAACAAAGAGGCTATAAAAGCTAAGCTTTTAGAAGCACCTAAAAACCTGTTTGAACAATCGGAAATCTACTGGGACAATATCGCCTTTGAACAAAAAACCTTTGATCGCGACCAACAATTAGCTAATTTGATCGATAAAATGACCGTAGAAGAATTTGTTGAATTTACTGCGAGCGTCGTCAAAAACGGCCAATGGCTATGGTTTGCAGCGGCAACAACCGAAGAAAAACCCGAAGAAATTAAATTTATCGACGATATTCAAACATTTAAAAACAAAGCCGATAAATACCAATATCAGTAATTGTTGTTAAAAATCTTATTTTTTAAATATCTAAAAAACCTCTGATTAAATCATGAAAGAATTAATCAGAGGTTTTCGCGATCGTTGTGCCTAATGGCAAGCTTACTTGCTCAATTTAATGAACATTGGAGAGCCGGAATTACCTAATCGAATTTCGAACGCTCGTGTAGCTTTAATTAATGAGCTTAATTTCTTGTAGCCATGTTCTTTTGGTGAAAAGTTACAAAAATCTTTTAAGTAATTGCTGATTTTTGAGACGTTAGCCCAACCTTCGTGCTCTTCGAATTTTTGAACTGCATGTGTTAATAACTCAATTAATGGACGGTTTATCGTTGTAAAATTTTTGTCACATAGAAGTTTTGGTACCTCTAAGAGAGAGTCTTCATTTAAGAGCGACTCCGTAAAAAAGAAATTCGAATATGATTTTACAAGAGTTAAAGGAGTTTTCTTCTCTCCAAATCCGTATACGATTTTACCTGATTCAATTAAGTGTAATACTAATGGTCTAAAGTCACAATCACTGCTCATTATGGCGAATAGATTAATGTTTTTGTCATACAATAAGCTCATTGCATCAATCGTAATTGCAATATCATTGGTGTTTTTCCCTTTGATATGGGCGCAATTATGAATTAATCGGATCGGTTTAGTTTGCAAGTAATTAGACCAATTTAATAATGAAGGTTGGCTCCAATCTGCGTGAGCATGTTGTGCTATTAATTCACCATGTTTAGATAATTCCTGAATTACCCCATCTAATGAATGATAGCTAGCGTTTTCACAATCAATTAATAATGCAATTTTGAGAGGTTCAGCCATAATTTGTTCCTCTAAGCTTTAGTTGAAAAAATTTATTGATATGTTTATCCATCAAACCGAGATAACCAACGCTGGGTAAATGCTTTATTGTCTTTTCCGTTTGGATCATAAAACAGAGTTTTATCAAATTCAGCACGTGTCGGTTTTAAAGCTCGACCTAAATTAATGTATTCTTGCGGAATAAAATCAGGGGAACCAATTTGGGGAATATTACCTGCTTGAAAAATAACACCGTTACTGTAAGGACAAGATAAGGTCGATTGGCCTGCATTCGATAACACGGCTTGAGCACCGCCAGCTTTTTCTAAGATACGGTTAGAAACCGCTGTTAGAAAACCAATCGATTTAGTGCCGTCACCTGCCTGAATTTTGGTCATAGCCAACGAATAGGCATTAAAGCAAGGATAATTAAAAAGCTGCGAACCCATAATTTTAATTGCGGCGTCCATTCCACCGACATTAAAAGGTTCAATAAAACTGGGGCCTGCGTAAGCATGCTCTACCTCCATTGCATGACACATGCTAACAAATTGCTGAATAAAGCCGTTCAGTCCGATTTGATCGAGAAAAGAAAATGGGTAGGTAAAAACCATTTTACCTAGATAATTCTGACGTTGTACTTTCTTACAATTTGCAAGCAAAGACCAGAAATGTGCTTTATCTTCTTCCACGCCTGCCTGAATTTCAAAGATACCACGTGGTCCAGCCATCGCATGCACTAAGTTTGGATCAATATTTTCGCCCGGTTGTAGGCGTCGCATGGTTCTATCGCCATGTAGGTAATAATAATTGAATTGATCCGCCGCTTGTTTCAAATACAGCTCAATAGAATGTGCCATCGCTTCTGAACGACCTGACTGACCCGGCCCACCAATATAAAACTCCATCGCCAAACCTAAAACAGCAGCGGGATCGCCATCTGAGAAATTAACGACTGGTTCTTGAGTGATATGTTGATAATTAAATACGTCCATTCTCTGTTTTATCCTCTACAGAATTTGACCTGGGTTTTTGCAATTGCATATCTGTTCATCTTTTTTAGGTTTGCCTCCAATGCGATAAATAGAATAATTCTCAGGCCCTCCGGCAATGTCTTTGTAATCATCATCTTGATCAGCACTTCTAGAATCATTTCTGAATTTATACTCTATCACACGTTCTATATTATCAACGCTAGGTGGTTTAGCTGGATTTTTCACAATGGTTAAATCCGGTCTACGAATATAACCCTCACCCGGTTTATAACCATCTACTTCTTTAATGCGAGCCATCCAATTATGCGAAGGTTCTGTACAGTCTGGGTTATTCGGGTCTCGGTGCATGAGCGGTCTCGGTATACTATCGGTCTCCATACCCATATCAAAAGACACCTCAGACTTATACCGGCTTTTGTAGTTGAGCGCAGCGTCGGCAGTTGCAAAAACGCCATGCACACAGGCTTGATACAAATTTTGATCCGA